>NZ_JBNLYC010000005.1:0-88333 GCF_050172015.1 Bacillus sp. GMa5/1
AAATTCATTTCTTGTATAAAGGATAAGAAAGGGAAATATCATGAATTAGAAATACCGATAAATTAATAAAATTTATGATTGATACAGCTATATTTTAATGGTGTTTGTAGATCTTGCAACATAACAATATCTTTTAAAGTCGGAGTTTTTTTGTAGGTGTAAGTATCTATGGATGCTGCACCTGCAAAGTTTCCGGCTTTTTGTAATTGTCGATTTAGATTTTATTAAGGAATTTCTGGTAGTCATATTCTTTAAAAGGAAACTTGAAAGAATATGACTTAGATTTAATACGAAATTTGTAACGTGAAATTGAAATAGCGAGACAGAGAAAAGGAACGTAACAAATGAAATAAAAACTTTTTCTGAATATAAGGCCCGACATCTTGCCGATTGTTGTCATAGTTATGAGACAAGTGTTACAATTATCATTAGGTATATACATTTTAGTTTTTTTAATTAGGAGAAAAATTGGCATAACATACATTTGATTTTTATAACGACTGATTGTAATAGAGAAAAAGAAAACAATCGGAAGTTTTATTTTAATAAAAAGAGGAGCGTATTTCCTATGATCGGTATTTTAAAAAAGGTGTTTGATGTAAATCAACGCCAAATTAAACGTATGCAAAAGACAGTTGAGCAAATTGATGCATTAGAGTCATCTATTAAGCCACTAACTGATGAACAATTAAAAGGAAAGACGCTTGAATTTAAAGAACGTCTAACAAAAGGTGAAACAGTAGATGATCTACTACCTGAAGCTTTTGCAGTTGTTCGCGAAGCGGCAACTCGTGTTCTTGGAATGCGTCCATATGGCGTACAGTTAATGGGTGGTATTGCCTTACATGAAGGGAATATTTCTGAGATGAAAACGGGTGAAGGTAAAACGTTAACATCTACATTACCTGTATATTTAAATGCTTTAACAGGAAAAGGTGTTCATGTTGTTACAGTCAATGAATATTTAGCACAACGTGATGCGAGCGAAATGGGACAACTTCATGAGTTCCTTGGCTTAACGGTAGGAATTAACTTAAATAGTATGTCACGCGAAGAGAAACAAGAGGCTTATGCTGCTGATATTACGTATAGCACAAATAATGAGCTTGGATTCGATTACTTACGTGATAACATGGTTTTATATAAAGAGCAGTGCGTTCAACGTCCACTTCACTTTGCTATTATCGATGAAGTCGATTCTATTTTAGTCGATGAAGCACGTACGCCGCTTATTATTTCAGGACAAGCTCAAAAATCAACAGAGCTATACATGTTTGCAAATGCATTTGTTCGTACGTTAGAAAATGAAAAAGATTATTCATTTGATGTGAAAACGAAAAATGTAATGCTAACAGAAGATGGTATTACGAAAGCGGAGAAAGCTTTCCATATTGAAAACTTATTCGATTTAAAACATGTAGCACTTCTTCACCATATTAATCAGGGACTTCGTGCACACGTTGTTATGCACCGTGATACAGATTATGTTGTACAAGAAGGCGAAATCGTAATTGTAGACCAATTCACTGGTCGTCTTATGAAAGGTCGTCGTTATAGCGAAGGATTACACCAAGCGATTGAAGCAAAAGAAGGTGTAGAAATTCAAAATGAAAGCATGACGCTTGCAACAATTACATTCCAGAACTACTTCCGTATGTATGAAAAATTATCTGGTATGACTGGTACAGCGAAAACAGAGGAAGAGGAATTCCGTAACATTTACAATATGAACGTTATTGTAATTCCGACAAACAAACCGATTATTCGTGATGATCGTGCCGATTTAATCTTTAAATCAATGGAAGGTAAGTTCAATGCTGTTGTTGAGGATATTGTAAATCGTCATAAACAAGGGCAACCTGTTCTTGTAGGTACAGTTGCAATTGAAACTTCAGAGCTTATTTCAAAAATGTTAACGCGTAAAGGTGTACGTCATAACATCTTAAATGCGAAAAACCATGCTCGTGAAGCAGATATCATTGCAGAGGCTGGTATGAAAGGTGCTGTAACAATCGCGACGAACATGGCAGGTCGTGGTACAGATATTAAGCTTGGAGACGATGTGAAAAACGTTGGTTTAGCAGTTATCGGTACAGAGCGTCACGAAAGTCGTCGTATTGATAATCAGTTACGTGGTCGTGCTGGTCGTCAAGGGGACCCTGGTGTTACGCAGTTTTACTTATCGATGGAAGATGAATTAATGCGCCGATTTGGTTCAGATAATATGAAAGCAATGATGGACCGCCTTGGTATGGATGATTCTCAGCCGATTGAAAGTAAAATGGTTTCTCGTGCGGTAGAATCTGCACAAAAACGTGTTGAAGGAAATAACTATGATGCACGTAAGCAGTTACTGCAATATGATGATGTACTTCGTCAACAACGTGAAGTTATTTACAAACAGCGTCAAGAGGTAATGGAGTCTGACAACTTACGCGGCATTATTGAAGGTATGATGAAATCTACAGTAGAACGTGCTGTTGCCCTTCATACGCAAGAGGAAATTGAAGAAGATTGGAACATTAAAGGTCTTGTTGACTACTTAAATACAAACCTTCTTCAAGACGGAGATGTAAAAGAAGAAGAATTACGTCGCCTTGCTCCTGAGGAAATGAGCGAACCGATTATCGCGAAATTAATAGAGCGATACAATGAAAAAGAAAAGCTTATGCCAGAAGAGCAAATGCGTGAGTTTGAGAAGGTTGTTGTATTCCGCGTTGTAGATACGAAATGGACAGAGCATATTGATGCAATGGATCACCTTCGTGAAGGTATTCATTTACGTGCTTACGGTCAAATCGATCCACTTCGTGAGTACCAAATGGAAGGGTTCGCGATGTTCGAGTCAATGGTTGCTTCTATTGAAGAGGAAATTTCTCGTTACATTATGAAAGCTGAAATTGAACAAAACTTAGAACGTCAAGAAGTTGTTCAAGGTGAAGCTGTTCATCCTTCTAGCGATGGCGAAGAAGCAAAGAAAAAGCCAGTTGTAAAAGGTGACCAAGTGGGCCGCAACGATTTATGTAAATGTGGTAGCGGTAAAAAATATAAAAACTGCTGTGGTATCGTTCAGTAATATAGGACGGTAGCTTTGGCTGTTTTGCAAACTTTTATATCAAAAATGTATAATTAAGAAGGATTAAACTCTCTCCGTAATAAGTGGAGAGAGTTTCCCTTGTTTTCATACGAAAGTAACAGCAATTACATAGAGGTGAAGGAAATGGAATTAGTAGAAATTAGACAGGAATTAGAGAAAATGGCTAAGCGATTAGCGGCTTTTAGGGGGTCTCTTTGACCTCCCTACTAAGGAGAAACAAATTGCAGAATTAGAAGAAAAAATGATGGGCGCAGGATTTTGGGATGACCAACAAGGCGCACAAGCTGTAATTAATGAAGCGAATGCGTTAAAAGATATGGTTGGAAAGTTCCGTCAGTTAGATGAGACGTTTGAAAATTTAGAAATCACGCATGAGCTTTTAAAAGAAGAGTATGATGAAGATTTACATGAGGAATTAGAATCAGAAGTAAAAGGCTTAATTCAAGAAATGAATGAGTATGAGCTTCAGTTACTATTAAGTGATCCTTATGATAAAAATAATGCGATTTTAGAATTACATCCAGGTGCAGGTGGAACTGAGTCACAAGACTGGGGTTCTATGTTATTACGTATGTACACACGCTGGGCTGAAAAACGCGGATTCAAAGTAGAAACGGTTGATTATTTACCAGGTGATGAAGCTGGTATTAAGAGTGTAACTTTATTAATTAAAGGTCATAACGCTTACGGTTACTTAAAAGCAGAGAAAGGTGTACATCGTCTTGTACGTATTTCACCATTCGATTCTTCAGGGCGCCGTCATACATCGTTCGTATCTTGTGAAGTTGTACCAGAGTTCAATGATGAAGTTGAAATCGAAGTACGTACAGAAGATTTAAAAATTGATACGTACCGAGCAAGTGGAGCTGGTGGGCAGCACGTAAATACGACAGATTCAGCAGTTCGTATTACACATACACCGACAAATACGGTTGTAACATGTCAGTCGGAGCGTTCTCAAATTAAAAACCGTGAGCATGCGATGAAAATGTTAAAAGCGAAATTATATCAAAAGAAACTAGAAGAGCAACAAGCAGAATTAGATGAAATTCGCGGAGAGCAAAAAGAAATCGGATGGGGTAGCCAAATCCGTTCTTATGTATTCCACCCGTATTCTCTTGTAAAAGACCATCGTACAAATACGGAGGTTGGTAACGTACAAGCTGTTATGGATGGAGAGATTGACCCATTTATTGATGCTTACTTACGTTCTCGCATCTAATAAGCGAAAAAAAGCCAACGAAATTGTTGGCGCATGCTGAGGACAATAGAGGATATAAAGAATTTGATTTTATTTTTATAGATGAAGTAAAGAGGAAGAGAAGTTGGAAACGACAACTTCTCTTTTTGATGGGATTATATGTAGATTACAATGCTGTATATTGTTTTGTAAAAAGTAGAGAATAGTAAAATAGAGCGGTAATAGGGTAAAGATTTATATAGAACTTTTCTAATTTTCCTTTTAAAAAGGATACTTTATAGAAGTTTTTTAAGTTGTTCACAGAATTGAAACAACTTATGAAAGCTTTATTTTATCAAGGTTCTCACTGTATTTTTGAGGAATATGAAATACACCTTAGTTTTTCTATATAAAGATAATGCTTATAATGAAAATGAGTGTGTTAGGAATAAAAAGAATATCAACAATGGGGAGCGATAGAAGTGAAAAAGAAATTGTTGGCTATTGCGCTAGGGACATCGGTTGTTTTTGCTTTAGGAGCATGCGGAAATAAAGAAGAGAGTAAGTCTTCGAAACAGTCTGCAAGCACAGACAGCGCAGAACAAATTTTCCAAAGAAGTTGTGCGGGATGTCACGCAACAGATTTATCAGGGGCAACTGGACCTGATTTAAGAAAAGTAGGCGGTAAGTACGACGCTGCAGATATCGAAGAGATTATTAAAAAAGGCCGTGGTTCAATGTCACCAGGACTTATTCAAGGTGAAGATGCGAAAAAAGTATCTGAATGGTTAGCTGAACATAAATAAAAAGGTGAAATGGGCGAGTTGATAATATAGTCAGCTCGTTTTCCTTTTTTCTGGTATGTAACATAACTGTAACAAAAATGTATCCAAATTGGAAACCGTTTGATGTTACAATGGGGTTTGTAGAATTTTGCTGAAATATATTACATAGAGTGGTATTGCTTATGAGAAAGCATAAGTAAACTACCTTCAACAAGGATGACTAAATGAAAATGAAGGATGTCTTTTATTTTCAGATGTACAGAAAAGTATTTCGAAAAAAATCATTAAGTATTGGGTGATAAATAATGATAAAAATGACGAATGTTTATAAGGAGTACCCGAATGGTATGAAAGCCATTGCTGGTCTTACAGTTAACATTAAACAAGGTGAATTCGTATACGTAGTTGGACCGAGTGGAGCCGGGAAATCTACATTTATTAAAATGATGTATCGTGAAGAGAAACCATCTACAGGATCTATTAATGTAAATGGACTTACTATCGAAACATTGGCAGAAAGAGACGTTCCGTATTTTCGTCGTCAATTAGGCGTAATTTTCCAAGATTTTAAATTGCTACCTAAATTAACGGTATATGAGAATGTTTCGTTTGCTTTAGAAGTAATTGAAGAAGAACCGGATGCAATTCGTGAGCGTGTAACAGAAGTTCTAGGTCTTGTAGGCCTTGAAGATCGTGCAGACGCACTTCCAAGTGAGCTTTCAGGTGGGGAGCAACAACGTGTGGCTATTGCAAGAGCAATTGTAAATAGACCAAAGGTTGTAATTGCCGATGAGCCAACAGGTAACCTAGATATTGAAACAGCTCTTGATATTATGAATATTTTTACTCGCATTAATGAGCGCGGCACAACGATCGTTATGGCGACGCATAATGCAGATATCGTAAATACAATCCGTCATCGTGTAATCGCGATTGAAGGCGGAAAAATTGTTCGAGATGAGATTGAGGGAGGATACGGATATGAAGGCTAAGACCCTTAGTCGACATTTGCGAGAAGGTGTAAAGAATCTATCACGTAACGGATGGATGACATTTGCTTCTGTTAGTGCAGTAACAGTTACATTATTACTTGTAGGTGTCTTTTTAACAGCGATTATGAATATGAACCATTTTGCGACGAAAGTAGAGCAAGATGTAGAGATTCGTGTACACATTGATCCAGCTGCAAAAGAAGCGGATCAAAAGAAATTAGAAGAAGATATGAGTAAGATTGCAAAAGTAGATTCTATTAAATATTCTTCTAAAGAAGAAGAGTTAAAACGTTTAATTAAAAGCTTAGGTGATAGTGGAAAAACGTTTGAGTTATTTGAACAAGATAACCCACTTAAAAACGTATTCGTTGTAAAAGCAAAAGAACCAACCGATACAGCGACAATCGCGAAGAAGGTTGAAAAAATGCAGTTTGTTAGTAATGTTCAGTACGGAAAAGGACAAGTTGAACGATTATTTGATACTGTAAAAACTGGTCGTAACATTGGGATTGCGTTAATTGCTGGTCTTTTATTCACAGCGATGTTCTTAATCTCTAATACAATTAAAATTACAATTTATGCTCGTAGTACAGAAATTGAAATTATGAAACTTGTTGGTGCAACAAACTGGTTTATTCGTTGGCCATTCTTGCTAGAGGGATTATTCTTAGGAGTATTAGGATCAATTATTCCAATTGGCCTAATTCTAATTACGTATAATTCGTTGCAAGGTGTGTTTAATGAAAAACTTGGCGGAACAATTTTCGAGCTTCTACCATACAGTCCGTTCGTATTCCAATTAGCTGGTTTACTAGTGTTAATCGGTGCTTTAATCGGTATGTGGGGAAGTGTAATGTCAATTCGTCGCTTCTTAAAAGTATAAAAAGTTGCAAACATAATTCGTACAAGCTTATCATATAGTAGAAATAGGTAAAGGCATCACACACTGTGTGATGCCTTTTGCTACACCACCTGTGTGTTTTGGAAAGGGGAATTCCGCATTGAAACGTAGAGTTGCAATTATTGGAATGGTTGTTGCATTTTTAATTGGTGCTGGCGGAATGTTTGCAGGCATGTCTGTATTTGGGGTTAACCCATCAGAAGTAACGCAAACAATTTCGAGTGGGAATGCTAGCACTGCGCAAGGGAATTTGGCAAAAATTAATGAGGCGTATGCACTAATTGATTCACGTTATGTGGAAGACGTGAAAGATGAAAAGTTAGTTGAAGGTGCAATACAAGGTATGTTGTCTACGCTGAAGGACCCTTATTCCACGTATATGGATAAAGAAACAGCCAAACAGTTTAGTGAATCGCTTGATCCCGAATTAGAGGGGATTGGGGCTGAGGTGAACAAGACGGACGGTAAGCTTATTATCGTATCGCCAATTAAAGGTTCACCAGCAGAAAAGATAGGAATTAAACCGAATGACCAAATTTTATCTGTAGATGGAAACAGTGTGAAAGACTTATCACGTGAAGAAGCAGTATTAAAAATTCGTGGTAAAAAGGGAACGACTGTCGCAATTGAAATTAAACGTGCGGGAGTAACTGATCCGATCGTATTTAAAATTAAGCGTGAAAAGATTCCAATCTTTACAGTATTTAGTTCTGTGAAGCAAGAGAGCGGAAAAGATATCGGTTATATGCAAATCACTTCTTTTGCTGAAAATACAGCGAAAGAATTTAAGGATCAGTTAAAAGAGTTAGAGAAGAAAAATATAAAAGGCTTAGTTATTGACGTGCGTGGTAATCCTGGTGGCTATTTAAATAGTGTAGAAGATATACTAGGGGAAATTATGACGAATAAAAAGCCGATGCTACAAGTAGAGCAGCGAAATGGTGAGAAGAAGAAATTCTCTACGGAACTGAAAGAGAGAAAACCATATCCAATTTCAGTATTAATTGATAATGGAAGTGCTTCTGCTTCAGAGATTTTAGCGGGTGCGCTGAAAGAAGGAGAAGGATACGATTTAATTGGTGAAAAGACATTTGGTAAAGGTACTGTCCAGCAAGCTGTTCCATTTAAAGACGGCAGCAACATTAAATTAACGATGTTTAAATGGTTAACACCGGATGGGAACTGGATTCATAAAAAAGGAATCGCACCAACAGTAGAAGTGAAGCAACCAAATTATTATCATGCGACACCAATTCAAATTGAAAAAACACTTTCATACAATTCAAATGATGTACAAGTAAAACATGCTCAAGAAATGCTTAAGAGCTTAGGGTATGTACCAGGTCGTGAAGATGGATACTTTAGTAAAGAGACAGAATCGGCTCTGAAAGCATTCCAAAATGCAAATGAGATGGAAGCGACAGGACAGCTTGATAAAAAGACAGCTGAAGCGATTCAAACTAAAATTATCGAAAAAATCCGTTCTGGAGAAAATGATCTACAATTACAGTCAGCATTAAAATTAATGGCAAAATAAGAAGAAATACAGGCAGTTTGCTGCCTGTATTTTTTTGTGTTAAACAAACGTTTGTTTAGTTATGATAATATAAAAAGAAAGAATGATATAAATGGTGGTGAATGAGTTCATGGAGGCGTGGATTTTTGAAATAATGCGGGCAGTTGGACGTTTTTTCTTACACCCTGCTGTCTATATATTTGTAATAAGTAGTATCTTCGTTGGATACTTACGTATGTTAAGAGAACGAAAAGATTTTTCTTTTAAAGTTTATGATATTTGGTTTGAACTGCGAACCTCTCTATTTGCAGGGATTGGATATGGATTAGTAGTATCTATTATTACGATTGGGCTTGGACTTGTTGTTTCTAAAGCGAGCTTATGGGCCATTTTAATTTGGACGTTACTATTTGGATTAACGGCTATGTATCGATATTTATCGGCGGCTTATACATTTAGCATTGCGATTGTATGTGTTCTATTATCTTCTAAGCTACCAGTTTCCTTTTTACAGCTTCGAGAAGGTGAAGAGAGTACCATTGTATCCCTTGTTATTTTACTAGGCGTTATGCTTATTGTAGAAGGCTTATTGATTTCTAAAAACGCAGTAGGATATTCGACGCCGAGGATTAGGAAGGGGAAGCGTGGATTAAAGATTGGTTTACACGAATCAAAGCGTTTATGGATCGTTCCTATTTTTATTCTTGTACCGGGTGATGCGGTAACGCAGTTTATTTCATGGTGGCCTGTCGTTTCAATCGGTTCAAATACATATTCTCTATTCCTCGTTCCATTTTTAATTGGATTTATGAGAAAGATTAAAAGTTATGAGCCGACGGAAGCCTTATTATTTACAGGAAGACGTGTTTATGGATTAGCAGGACTTGTGCTCGTTTTAGGAGTCGCAAGTTACTGGTGGCACGTACTTGCAATTATCGCGATGGGAGTCGCAATGCTTGGGCGTTTCACAATCTCGATGCAAGAGAAAATTGCCGATGAAACAAGACCAGCATATTTTGCTGCACGCAATGATGGGCTCGTTGTACTAGATACAATTCCAAATACAATTGGAGCAGAGCTAAAATTACTGCCTGGAGAAATTATTACGAAAGTAAATGGAGTCATTCCAAAAAGCGCCGAGGAATTTTATGATGCGCTTCAAACGAAGACGACAGGAGCATTTTGTAAATTAGAAGTATTAGATACAAATGGTGAGCTTCGTCTTGCACAAACTGCATTATATGCTGGTGGGCATCACGAATTAGGTATTGTATTCGTTGAGCAGGAGCACGAGTGGGATTCGGAAGCGATGTAATAGAAGGAATGGTATCACCTTGTGGTGGTACCTTTTTTGTTTTTGGGGGAGGGGAGGGGAGGGGAGTTAGTAAATGAAATTTATATCGGCGATTTTCCGAATATATCAGCGCAACTTGAAATATATCGGCGATTTTGCAAATATATCAGCGCAACTCGAAATATATCGGCGATTATTCGAATATATTGACTTTCCAGCAAAAAACGACAACTATCGCAAAGCTTATTTTCAGTTTCATAGACGGATAACTTGAATAATTATTTGATAATGGTTATCATTTAGGGGGTCTTTTTAATTTTGGAAAATGGAGGTAAGATATGCTGCGTAAATTTTTCTCGTACTATAAACCGTATAAAGGTTTATTTATACTCGACTTTTCTTGTGCGGTTGTCGCAGGATTATTAGAACTCGGCTTCCCGCTTATCGTAAATCAATTTATTGATAAGTTATTGCCAGGGCAAAACTGGACGCTTATTTTATGGGCTTGTTTCGGTTTACTCGCAGTTTATATGTTAAATGCAGGCTTACAATATGTCGTTACATATTGGGGACATATGCTTGGTGTTAACATTGAAACAGATATGAGGCAGAAATTATTTGATCATATTCAAAAGCTATCATTCAGATTTTTTGATAATAATAAAACTGGTCATTTAATTTCACGCCTTACAAACGATTTAATGGAAATTGGGGAAATTGCTCACCATGGACCAGAAGATCTATTTATCGCCGTAATGACTTTAGTTGGGGCATTCTCATTTATGATGATGATCAACTGGAAGTTAGCGTTATTAACGTTCTTCGTCATTCCATTCCTATTATGGTTAGCACTTTACTTTAATAAAAAAATGACAGGTACATTTAGACGTTTATTCTCAGACGTTGCTGATTTTAATGCATGCATTGAGAACAATGTTGGGGGAATTCGTGTTGTACAAGCATTCGGAAATGAAAAGTTTGAGAAAGAGCAATTTGCTGTCAACAACGCTCGTTTCCGTACAACGAAATTAATGGCGTATAAAATTATGGCGTTAAATTCATCGATTAGTTATATGCTCATGCGGCTCGTAACGCTCTTCGTCTTAATATGCGGTACATGGTTTGTTCTGCAAGGAGAATTAACGTACGGTGGATTTATCGGATTCGTTCTATTAACGAATATTTTCTTCCGCCCAATTGAAAAAATTAACGCGGTAATCGAAAGCTATCCGAAGGGAATCGCCGGTTTTAAAAGATATGTAGAGCTTCTTGAAACAGAGCCTGACATTGTAGACTCTAAAGATGCAATGGAAGTTAAACATGTACATGGTGATATTCAATATAACAACATTACGTTCGGATATGAAAATAAAGAACCAATTTTAAATGACATTAGTTTGAAAATACATGCAGGTGAAACGGTTGCGTTCGTTGGACCATCAGGAGCTGGGAAAACGACGTTATGTAGCCTATTACCACGTTTTTATGAGCAATCATCTGGATCAATTCAAATTGATGGGATTGATACGAAAGATATGACATTATCTTCACTTCGTAAGCAAATTGGAATTGTGCAGCAAGACGTGTTCTTATTTTCAGGAACAATTCGTGAAAATATCGCTTACGGAAATTTAAAGGCATCAGAGCCTGAAATTTGGCAGGCAGTAAAACGTGCGCAGTTAGAAGATTTAATTTACTCACAGCCGGAAGGTTTAGATACTGTTATCGGTGAGCGCGGCGTGAAACTTTCAGGTGGACAAAAGCAGCGTCTAGCTATTGCTCGTATGTTCTTGAAAAACCCGCCAATTTTAATATTGGATGAAGCAACTTCTGCACTAGATACAGAGACAGAACTTGCGATTCAAAAATCGCTTGCTGAATTAGCTGTCGGTCGCACAACGCTAGTTATCGCTCACAGACTTGCAACGATTAAAAATGCAGATCGCATCGTCGTTGTAAATAAAGATGGCATTGCAGAACAAGGTTCACATAATGAATTAATTGAGCAAGGCGGAGGATACAGTAGGTTATACGAAGCTCAGTTTAGTTCGTAAATATAATTTGTACTGAATTAGTGCACCATAAGTAGGTAAAAATCTCATATGGGAGGCTATAAAGTATGATTGTAACAACAACGTCTACAATTCAAGGAAAAGAAATTATTGAGTATATTGATATCGTCAATGGAGAAGCGATTATGGGTGCGAATATCGTTCGTGACCTTTTCGCTTCTGTTCGTGACGTTGTCGGTGGTCGTGCTGGCGCTTATGAAAGTAAATTAAAAGAAGCACGCGACATCGCAATGGAAGAGATGAAAACTTTCGCAAGACAAAAAAATGCAAATGCAATTGTTGGTATCGACGTGGATTACGAAGTAGTTCGCGAAGGTATGTTAATGGTTGCGGTGAGCGGGACTGCTGTCCGCATATAAAGTAAAAAGCCGTGCTGATGCACGGCTTTTTACTTTGTATGTCGAAGTTTCAATATTTCTTGGGAAATGTGGAAGGCCCCGTCGATATATAGGGAAGACATTAGAGCGCTTCTTTACATTTTTGAATTTGAGTTAATAATTTTGCGTATTCTTGTTCGAGAGATGTGATGTCATCGTGATGATTTGGAATGGAAATCATCACGATGACTTCTGTTAATTTTGTTTGTAATCGTAACAATTCTTGCTCAGTAACGTTTACAGAAGCTCCGGTGGTTCTTTTTGTGTATTGCTCGTAATTACCGTGGAAGATTCTTGGTTCACTCTCATCTACTTGTAGAATATGGTCTGCAACAGAGCGAATAAAGGCACGGTCATGGCTAATGAAAAGTATTGTGCCAGGATATTCTTGTAACATGGTTTCTAATTCTTCTTGCGTTGCTAAGTCTAAATAGTTTGTCGGTTCATCTAGCAGAAGCATATTATAGTTTCCTAAAAATACTTTTGCGAGTGCAACCTTCATTCGTTCACCCCCGCTTAGAACGTGCACAGGTTTATGAACATCCTCATGGCGGAATAGAAGTCGTGCAAGTATTGTGCGAACGAATGCTTCTGTATAGTTTGTTTCTTCTAGAACATTTTCTAAAATCGTTTTATCTGTTTTTAAAATAGATAATGTTTGTTCGAAGTATCCAATTTTACAACTTTTCGATAGCTGCATGCCACGCTCGTTTGTGAGAAGCATGTTGAACAAAGTGGTTTTGCCGCTTCCATTTGCCCCTAAAACGGCAAGCTTTGCACCAGGGGCAATAGTTCCATTCATATTTTTAAATAGTGTGCGGTCGCCTATTTTCTTTGTTGCTTTATTGAATTGTACTGCCACCTTACTATGAATGGGAGTATGGTATTGCACGTCAAATTGAGCTTGAGAAAGATCCTTTGGCTTTTCCTTCTTTTCTAGTTTTTCGAGACGTGTCTCTAATGCCTTCGCTGCTTTGCTAACCTGTTCTTGGCCATGAGCCCCACTTAACCTATAAAGTCTAGATTCAGATGAACTGAACCGCGTTGGGATTTTTGTCATGTTAGAAGCACGTTGCTTTCTTTGTAGAATGGACTGTTCTAAACGATTTTTTTCTTGTACATATTGCTCATATTCTGCTTGTTTTTGTATTCGTTCACGTTCTTTTTGTTTTCGATAGTTTGAATAATTCCCTTTGTACTCTTGAATAGTACCGTCTTCAATTTCAATAATTTTGGTACATATATTATCTAGAAATTCACGATCATGCGATATTAAAACAAGTGCTCCTTTATAAGATGAAAGTGCCTTTTCTAATTGCTCTGTACCGACCATATCTAAGTGGCTTGTTGGTTCATCAGCGAATAAAATGCCTGCATTTTGTTCGAGAGCATGGGCGATCTTTAGCCGCATTCGTTCACCGCCGCTCATTGCGTCGGTAACGTTTGAAATACTCCATTTTCCTTTTGCAAGAGAAGAAGCAGTTTCCGGTAGTTCTTCGCTAAGCTGAGGAATGATGCTGATAGAACTATGATGAGTTACTATGCCTCTGTCAGCTTCTATTTCTTTACTTAATATTTGTAATAACGTAGATTTACCAGCTCCGTTGACTCCGACAATTCCTATGCGATCCTGTGCTTGAATTTCCAGTGATGGTAATGTAAATAGTGTGCGATCACCAAAGCTCTTTTCAATATTACTTGCGAATAAAATAGTCATAAAAAACCCTCCCTAGTTTCACTAGAGAGGATAAACGTCGCCCTTGTATGTAAAAAATCGTACATAAATAAACGATTTTTTACATGATCGTTTCGAAAGAAAGTATCGACAAATGGACAGACTAATCCCCTGCTAGTTTTCATCATTTTTGTTCACTATTTGTGATGGATGAAATAAATAAGAGAATTAGAACTTCATTGGTCAAAGTACCTTCCTTTCATAATATTACTTTTATTGTATGCGCATACAAAAGGGTTTGTCAAACTTATTTCTGTTCGCTATTTTTGAATTTATCATTATACAATTGTGCTTTTGCCAGCGCCTCAGCATCGTTTTTAATTTCATCCAGTCCATTCGCATTCCCAATAACATAACCTTCAAATGAAGAGCCAACAAAATCAAAGATATATTGGAATTGAGCAATAAGCGGTAATGCTTTTAGCTTTGGGTTGTCCCCGCCAACGATGACAACGTACATTTTTTTGCCTTTCATTTTTTCTTTGAAATGAAGAGATGTATCGCGCAAGCTTTGTGACCAGCGATCAACAAAATTTTTCATATGTCCACTCATTCCATACCAATATAATGGTGTAGCAAAGATAATCGTGTCGTGCTCTAGCATGCGTTTGGTTAACTGCTTATAGTCATCATTTACGGGTTGGAATCCTTCTGCATCATGACGTTGGTCTATAATAGGATAGACGGTATGATCACGCAAATAAATTTGTTCTGTTTCAATGTCCTCTATCATCATATGTGTTAAAGCTTCTGTATTTCCGTTTTGTCTTGAACTGCCATGTATAACAAACATGTAATCATCCCTTTTCTTTTGCATGTTTTAGGAGTGAAACGTGTTTTTGCAAATTCGTTTGGATGTTGGAAAGCAATGAGATTTGCTTTGTTACTTCATTGAGTTTATCTTCATAAAGCGTAAGGATACTGCTGCACGGATTGTCGTACAGGTGCGGTTCAATTTCAAGGCAGCGCAGCATCCTTGCCGTCTCTTCTAAATTTAAGCCAATTTGTAAGTACATTTGAATAAGCTCCACTTTTTCGATGGCACTTTCATCAAAATCACGGTAACCATTTGCGAGGCGTTTCGAAGGGAGTAACCCCTTTTCTTCATAATGTCTTAGAGATCTTTCGCTAATGCCAGTTTCTTTTGATAACTCTCCAATTCGCAATGTGTTTCACTCCTTTTACATGTATTGTAAACCTTCACACTAATGTGAAGGTCAATGCTGTTTTTTCGCAAAGGAATCTACATGATTTAAAAACACTTGAATAGCTTTAGACGGAATAAAATATTTGCCGCGCACGATGGAGAATGGACGGATGAGTTGTTCATTTGGAACTTCGACGTGGAATAGTTCTTTTGCTAGTAGCTCTTTCCGTACAGTCCAATCAGAAAGGATAGCGATGCCAAGCCCAGCACTAACAGCTTCCTTTACGCTTTGGATACTGCTGAATGTAAAGAATCGTTTCATTTTTAAATGGTGTTGATGAATAAAGCGGTCACTATAAGCGCGTGTACCAGAACCACTTTCTCTTAATACCCATACTTGATCTTGGAGTGAGCTTTCATTTATTTCATTTGTGCGGAGCAATGGATGATTTGGCGGGACGACGAGCTTCATTTCATCTTGCATAAATGTTTCAACGTCAACGTCAGCGTATACGACTTGCCCTTCTACTAAGCCGATATCAATTTGATTAGAACGAAGGCTTTGCAAAACGTCTTCTGTATTTGAGATAAAGGTATGAACTTCGACGTGTGGATTTTCATTTGCATAGTTAGCCAGTATTTTTGGAAGTAAGTATTCGCCAATTGTAAAACTAGCACCAATGCGCAGTGTTCCTGTTACAACGTTATGTAGTTCATTAATTTCTTGTTTCGCATCTTCGTAAAGAGAGAGCATTTGCTTTGCATGTATATATAATATGTTTCCAGCTTCCGTAACTTGGACGTGCTTCGGGGAGCGTTGAATAAGTGTAGTACCAAATTCGTTTTCTAAGTTGCGTATATGCATACTTACTCCAGGCTGTGAAAGGTTTAATAATTCTGCTGCACGAGAGAAGTGTTTCTGCTCAACGACAGTAACAAAAATTTTTAAAATGTCTACGTTCATATAATGGGCTCCTTTCTTTTTCTATTATCTTATCATAAGTATTTCTAATGATAGAGATTTGGTATTGGTATTAAACTTATTATAGAAACTCTCTTATAATGTAAGTAGAAAGAACATGCATGTTCCAATACGATTATTGGAGTGGTTCAAAATGGAACAAACACTTGTTATACAAAAGAAGAAGCGTTTTGGATTTTCGCAAGGGATTGGGATTACGCTATTAATCGCAATTGCCGCGAAATATTTAGCAGAGCTTCCATTTTTAAATATTATGGGACAATTAGTAATTGCTATTCTAATTGGGATGGTTTGGCGTGCGGCAATTGGAGTCCCTCAAGATGCGATTGCAGGGACGAACTTTGCGAGTAAGAAGTTGCTGCGCTTTGGAATCATCTTACTTGGAATGCGATTAAATCTTGTTGATATTGCGAAGGCAGGGCCGAAAGTATTGGTCATCGCAGCGGTTGTTATTACATTTACGATTTTCGTTGTATATGGACTAACGAAAGTATTTAAGGTAGAAAAGAAACTTGGGATTTTAACCGCATGTGGTACAGCAATTTGCGGGGCGGCAGCGGTCGTGGCAATTGCGCCGCAAGTGAAAGCAAAAGATGATGAAACGGCAGTTGGGGCTGCAATTATTGCTATTTTAGGTACGATATTTACGCTTATTTATACGTTGTTATATCCAGTGCTTGGCCTATCTCCATATGGTTACGGTGTATTCTCAGGGGCCACGCTGCATGAAATTGCTCATGTTATCGCAGCTGCGGCGCCAGGAGGAAGTACAGCTGTAGACATCGCAGTTATCGTGAAGTTAACGCGCGTTGCAATGCTCGTACCAGTAGCAATTTTAATTGGATTATGGTTTGGAAAGAGTGAAGGAAGCAAGGAAAAAAGATCGTGGCGCGACCTTCCAATTCCATGGTTCATTTTCGGATTTTTAGCGATGAGTGCCGTGCATTCGCTCGGGATTATTCCAGAAGTTGTTGCGGGATACATTGTTGTCATTGCTTATATGCTAATCGCAATGGCGATGGCAGGACTTGGTTTAAATGTAGAGTTTAAAACGTTCCGTAAGTTAGGAAGCAAAGCGTTCGTGGCGGGGCTGATTGGCTCGGTTTGCTTATCGGTTCTTGGATACGTTCTTGTATATGCGTTAGGATTTATGTAGTAGGAAGAAGCTGTTCCCGAAGGTATTTGGGGACAGCTTTTTCTTATGATTATAGTAGCGCTACGGATGTCGATATTTGTCGGTAAGTCGATATATTTGAAAAATCGCCGATATAAATGGAGTTGCGCTGATATATTTGGGAAATCGCCGATATAATTTAAGTTGCGCTGATATAAATTGAATTACTCTTGTACTTTATTAGAGTAGGTGTTCAGTGAAACGTTTTTCTAAAATTTGTAAAGATATCTTTACTTATAACTGGAAAATATTTATAATTTAAGTAAAGATATCTTTACTTTTGAAGGTGGAGCCTATGGGTGTAAAAAATAAAATAAAAGAGTTAAGAAAGCAAAATCATATAACGCAAGTTGAAATGGCAAAGGCGATGCAGGTGACGCGGCAGACGATAGTGGCGATTGAAAACCATCATTACAATCCGAGTCTAGAGTTATCTTTAAAAATCGCCAAGTATTTTGGAGTGAAGGTGGAGGAAATATTTACGCTGGAGTAAGGAGAAAGAAAATAAATGATAAGCTTGAGAGATTTCAATTAGAGTAAACGTTTAAATATATAAGGATTGGTTTTGATTTATTAATTAGCATCGCATCAACGAGCGTGTTAGCAACAAAGAATAATAGATAGAAAAAGGGGAACTGGGATGGGATTACCGGTGTTATGTGTCGCTACAGCTATATTTTCGCTTCTTTGGGGAATGCAAAACTTTTCTCGTAATCCAGTGCCAAGCATTTGTATTATGATTGGTACTGTAGGTTTATCGTATTATTTATTATTATTAGCCCATTATCATAAAACGGCAACGAGTGTTGTTGTTGGGGCACTTATTTTATTTTGTGGGCGCGCCATACAAAAGGGGTTATTTCCATAAAAGCTGTTTATACACTTTGTATAAACAGCTTTTTGTATTTTTTTTACAAAACGCTTGAAAGTTACGTAACGTCATCTTTTATAATGAGAGGGAAGAGGTGATGGTAGTGATTTCAATACAAGAATTGACGAAAGAAACAGGGGTTACAGTACGTACACTACGTTATTATGATCAAATAGATTTATTAAAGCCGAGCGGAAAAACAGAGGGTGGACATCGGTTATATAGTGAAAATGACGTTATTCGTTTGCAACAAATTTTATTTTTGAAAGAAATGGGATTTTCATTAAAAGAAGCTGCGAATATGTTAGTAAAAGGTGAGCTGGATTTAAAAAATTCGCTTGAAAAACAACTTCGGTTTGTACAGGAAGAACAAAAGAAATTTAATCGAATGGAGCGTGTTTTACAAGCAGTTGTTTATTCGGTAGATGTAGAGGGAGAACTTGATTGGAAAGTTATGTTTGAACTTATTCAGCTTTCAAAACAGTCTCCTCGTATACGTGAAATATTTCAAAATGAAGTATTTTCAAAGGAAGAACAAAAATTGCTTCAGAATTTGCCAAATATGAGTGAGGAAGATCCGAATGTTTTAGAATGGGTAGATTTATTAAAGCAATTACGTACTTTTATGAAAGACGGTAAAGAAGTCGCAAGTGATGAAGTACAAGAGGCAACGAAGAAATTAATGCAGAAATGTTTAGAAATGGCTAATGGTGACGAAGCGTTTTTAGATAAGTTATGGGAAGTTAGAAAATCGAAGGAAGATTCACAGAAAATGAGCATGTATCCAATTGAAGAAGAACTTTTAGCATATATGGATGAGGCTTTTCGTATTTATGATGAAAGGGAGAAGGATAAATGAGTATACTCGCAGAATATCGTTGGTATTTTTTAATTGGGGCAGAAATTGTATTTTGGTTATCAGCTATCGGTTTCTTTTTACTTCGCTACGGATTCCGTTTGAAAAGAGCGAGTTTTATTATGGGGATTGTACTCCTCGTAAATGAAGTATTTATTTTAACTTTAGGGGTAGTGGACTATTATCAAACAGGAAAGTTCTCTAACTTTCAGATTATTACTGTAATCATTTTATTATATGCAGTTTTCTACGGGAAAAAGGATTTAAAGAAGCTTGATATATTTTTACAAAAATCAGTTGCGAAATGGCGTAATGAACCGGCGCCTATTATTGAAGAACAGGTAGAATTAACAGGTATGGCCTATGCAAAGCAGGAAATAAAAAATTGGGTATTACATCTTGTTTTATTCGTTGGTGTGCACATATTCTTTTTCTTCGCGTATGGATTTATTCCATTTGAACAATGGGGTAATTGGTTAGAATCGGGAATCGTTTTAAATAAAGCTGCAAGTCGCGTGAGTCAAGTGTGGGCGATTATATTTTTAGTTGATACAGCGATTTCATTTTCATATGTGATTTTTCCGAAGAAGGAGAAAGGAAAAGAAAAGCTACTTTCATAATTGAAAGTAGCTTTTCTGGTATACAAATAATTTTTATAGGAGAGGATGACAATAGGAAAAAGAACCAGTTTTATAAGTCTATTTCTCTTTAGTTTAGTAGCATGTTCACCATCTAGCACTACAATTGATAAGAAGAATGATGTCATTGTAAAGGGAGCAGGAATTCTCAATCTAGATAAATTTGAAAAGTTCGTTTTGAATGTCGAGCAAAGGGAAGTTGATAAAATAAGAATTGTACAGTATACCCTTGAAGGGGACCCGATTTTTCAAACGTTAGAGTATAGTGGGAACGATATATTTTATGTGTCAGATAATAGAAAAGACAAATTTGCTGGGAAGGATAAAGGGTTACATAAAGATAGTTGTAAAGGTATTGTTAAAGAGCAGCGCGAATCAGAAAGTACTTATCGGTTAATAGATTGTATGAATGAAGCTGGGCGCAATGGATATGACTTAGTATATGTACCTGAAAAATAGAATTAGTAGAGGAAGGAAGTATTTACTCCTTCCTTTTTCTATGTGTATATTGTCGAAAACTTTACCGAATATCTGTTCGTTTTTTTAGGTTTTTTATAGGTATTCGTGGTAAAATAATAATACAGATTTTTATGAGGAGGTCGGATTTTCTTGGAACGTCAATTTGAAATTGTCTCAGCGTATTCCCCGCAAGGTGATCAGCCGGTAGCTATAGAGAAGCTTGTAGAGGGAATTAATAGTGGAAAGAAAAAGCAAGTGTTGCTTGGAGCGACAGGAACGGGTAAGACATTTACGATTTCAAATGTCATTAAAGAAGTGCAAAAGCCAACACTTGTTATGGCTCATAATAAAACGTTAGCAGGGCAGTTGTATAGTGAGTTGAAAGACTTTTTCCCGAATAATGCAGTTGAATATTTTGTTAGTTACTACGATTATTATCAGCCAGAAGCGTATGTGCCGCAAACAGATACGTTTATTGAAAAAGATGCGCAGATTAATGATGAAATTGATAAATTGCGTCACTCGGCAACGTCTGCATTATTTGAACGGGACGATGTAATTATCGTTGCGAGTGTTTCGTGTATATATGGCTTAGGTTCTCCAGAAGAATACCGCGAGCTAGTTGTTTCGCTTCGAGTTGGTATGGAAAAAGACCGCAATCAATTGCTTCGTGAACTTGTTGATGTACAGTATGGACGTAATGATATTGATTTCAAGCGTGGTACATTCCGTGTACGCGGAGATGTAGTTGAAATCTTCCCGGCATCACTTGATGAGCATTGTATTCGAATTGAATTTTTCGGTGATGAAATCGATCGTATTCGTGAAGTAAATGCGTTAACAGGTGAAGTATTAGCAGAACGTGATCATGTAGCAATCTTCCCAGCATCTCACTTCGTTACACGTGAAGAGAAAATGAAGGTCGCTATTGAAAATATCGAAAAAGAATTAGAAGAGCGTTTAAAGGAGTTAAATGATAACGGTAAGTTGTTAGAAGCGCAGCGTATAGAGCAACGTACACGTTATGATTTAGAAATGATGCGCGAGATGGGCTTTTGTTCAGGTATTGAAAACTACTCCCGTCATTTAACACTTCGTCCAGCGGGGGCAACGCCGTATACGTTATTAGACTATTTCCCGAAAGATTTCTTAATCGTTATGGATGAGTCGCACGTATCAGTACCGCAAGTAAGAGCGATGTATAACGGTGACCAAGCACGTAAACAAGTGCTTGTGGATCATGGATTCCGTCTGCCATCGGCTTTAGATAATAGGCCGCTTACGTTTGATGAGTTTGAAGAGAAAACGAATCAAGTTATTTATGTTTCGGCAACGCCAGGACCGTACGAGTTAGAGCAGTCACCAGAAGTAATAGAACAAATTATTCGTCCAACAGGACTTTTAGATCCGCCAATTGATATACGACCAATTGAAGGGCAAATTGACGATTTATTAGGAGAGATTCAAGATCGCATTGCAAAAAATGAACGTGTATTAATTACGACTTTAACGAAGAAAATGTCAGAGGATTTAACGGATTACTTAAAAGATGTAGGAATTAAAGTTAACTATCTTCACTCTGAAATTAAAACGTTAGAACGTATTGAAATTATCCGTGATCTTCGCCTCGGTAAATTTGATGTACTTGTCGGCATTAACTTATTGCGAGAAGGATTAGATATTCCGGAAGTATCACTTGTCGCTATTTTAGATGCTGATAAGGAAGGATTTTTGCGTTCAGAACGTTCATTAATTCAAACAATTGGTCGTGCCGCGCGTAATGAAAACGGCCGCGTTATTATGTATGCAGATCGTATAACGAAATCTATGGGGATTGCGATTGAAGAAACGAAGCGTCGTCGTAGTATACAAGAAGCTTACAATGAAGAGCATGGTATTACACCGAAAACGATTCAAAAAGGCGTTCGTGATGTTATCCGTGCAACGACAGCTGCTGAAGAGACAGAAACATACGAAGCAACTCCTTCTAAGAAAATGACGAAAAAAGAGCGCGAAAAGACAATTGCGAAGATGGAAGCAGAGATGAAAGAAGCAGCAAAAGCGTTAGACTTCGAGCGTGCAGCTGAACTAAGAGATTTACTATTAGAATTAAAAGCGGAAGGGTGAAAAAAGTGAGTAAGAGCAAGGATTTTATCGTTGTAAAAGGTGCTAGAGCACATAACTTAAAAAATATTGATGTAACCATTCCGAGAAATCAGCTTGTCGTTGTAACGGGATTGTCTGGTTCGGGGAAATCATCATTAGCATTTGATACGATTTATGCAGAAGGGCAGCGCAGATACGTAGAATCATTATCTGCGTATGCGCGCCAGTTTTTAGGACAAATGGATAAGCCGGATGTGGACACGATTGAAGGATTGTCACCAGCGATTTCAATCGATCAAAAAACGACGAGTCGTAATCCACGTTCAACTGTCGGAACGGTAACGGAGATTTATGATTATTTACGTTTATTATTTGCGCGAATTGGTACGCCAATTTGTCCAAATCATGGGATTGAAATTACATCACAAACAGTAGAGCAGATGGTAGACCGTGTTCTTGAATATCCTGAACGTACGAAATTACAAGTGTTAGCTCCTATCGTGTCTGGGCGTAAAGGTGCACATGTGAAAGTACTTGAAGATATTAAGAAGCAAGGATATGTTCGTGTACGTGTTGATGGTGAAATGCTTGATGTATCTGAGGATATTACGTTAGATAAAAATAAGAAGCATTCCATTGAAGTTGTAATTGACCGTATTGTTGTAAAAGAAGGAATCGCAAGCCGTCTTGCTGATTCACTTGAAAGTGCATTAAAGCTTGGCGGAGGCCGAGTGTTAATTGATGTAATGGGAGAAGAGGAACTTCTATTTAGTGAACATCATGCTTGTCCGCATTGTGGTTTTTCAATCGGAGAATTAGAGCCGCGTATGTTCTCATTCAACAGTCCGTTCGGAGCATGTCCTTCTTGTGATGGACTTGGTTCAAAGCTAGAGGTAGATTTAGAGCTTGTTATCCCGAACTGGGATTTATCATTAAATGAACATGCAATTGCACCTTGGGAACCGACAAGTTCACAATATTACCCGCAACTTTTACAATCTGTATGTAATCACTACGGCGTTGATATGGATGTGCCTGTGAAAAATATACCGAAAGATTTATTTGATAAAGTGTTGTACGGAAGCGGGGAAGAGAAGGTTTATTTCCGCTATGTAAATGAATTTGGTCAAGTAAAGGAAAATGAGATTTTATTTGAAGGTGTTATTCCAAACATTGAACGTCGTTATCGTGAAACGAGCTCCGATTACATTCGTGAGCAAATGGAAAAGTATATGGCAGAACAAGCTTGTCCGAAGTGTAAAGGTGGACGCTTAAAGCCTGAGAGCTTAGCTGTATTTGTTGGCAATAAAACGATTGCTGACGTAACGAAGTATTCAGTTCAAGAAGTACAAGAATTCTTCTCGAATGTAGAGCTAACGGAGAAGCAACAAAAAATAGCTCATTTAATTTTAAGAGAAATTCAGGAGCGCGTTGGGTTCTTAGTGAACGTTGGTTTAGATTATTTAACGTTAAGTCGTGCCGCAGGAACTTTATCAGGTGGTGAGGCGCAGCGTATTCGTTTAGCGACGCAAATTGGTTCTCGTCTAACTGGCGTACTTTATATTCTTGATGAACCTTCAATTGGTTTACACCAGCGTGATAACGATCGTCTTATTCGTACATTGCAAGAAATGCGCGATTTAGGTAATACGTTAATTGTTGTTGAACATGATGAAGATACGATGATGGCTGCTGACTATTTACTTGATATAGGGCCTGGTGCAGGTATTCACGGTGGACAGGTCGTTTCAGCAGGGACGCCGGCTGAAGTGATGCAAGATGATAATTCATTAACAGGGAAGTATTTAAGCGGTAAAGAGTTTATTCCAGTTCCACTTGAAAGACGTAAAGGTGATGGACGTAAAGTAGAGATTGTCGGCGCAAAAGAGAATAACTTAAAGAATGCGAAAATGTCATTCCCGCTTGGTACGTTTGTAGCGGTAACAGGGGTATCTGGTTCTGGTAAAAGTACGATGATTAATGAAGTACTATATAAATCGCTAGCTCAAAAGTTATATAAAGCGAAAGCGAAGCCAGGTACTCATAAAGAGATTAAAGGTCTTGAACATTTAGATAAGGTAATTGATATTGATCAATCACCAATCGGTCGTACACCACGTTCTAATCCAGCGACGTATACAGGTGTATTCGATGATATTCGTGATGTGTTTGCACAAACGAATGAAGCGAAAGTGCGCGGATATCAAAAAGGACGTTTCAGCTTTAATGTAAAAGGTGGACGTTGTGAAGCGTGCCGTGGTGATGGAATTATTAAAATCGAAATGCACTTCTTACCAGACGTATACGTTCCGTGTGAAGTTTGTCATGGTAAACGTTACAACCGTGAAACGTTAGAAGTGAAATATAAAGATAAGAATATTTCTGAAGTGTTAGGGATGACAATTGAAGATGGAGTAGAGTTTTTCGCTAATATCCCAAAAATTAAGCGTAAACTTCAAACGCTTGTAGACGTTGGGCTTGGTTATATGAAATTAGGTCAACCAGCAACAACATTATCTGGTGGGGAAGCACAGCGTGTGAAATTAGCCTCTGAATTACACCGTCGTTCTACAGGACGTACGTTATACATTTTAGATGAACCAACGACTGGTTTGCATGCGCATGATATTGCACGTCTTCTAGAAGTGCTGCAACGTCTTGTTGAGAGCGGTGAGACGGTACTTGTAATTGAACATAATTTAGATGTGATAAAAACAGCTGATTATATAGTTGACCTTGGACCAGAGGGTGGAGATAAAGGTGGACAAATCGTTGCTTCCGGAACGCCAGAGCAAGTAGTGAAAGAAGAGCGCTCGTACACAGGTAAATATTTAAAAGAGATTTTAAATCGTGATAAAGCAAGAATGAAAGAGAAAATAAAAGAAGTAGAATTATCGCAATAAGTTTATTGATGAAAACCGGGTGGAAATGACGCTCGGTTTTTATTGTATAGGGGGAGAAGATGAAGTTTTTAGAGGTGTTAAGGAAGAAAAATATGAAAGTAAGAGAGTTTCAAAGTTGGGGTGTATATTTTCGAAAGCGCTGGGAGGATCACTTTGCAAATCATTTAAGTGATGAAGAAAAAGAAGACATTTTTCTTTATGGAGATAAGTATGGATGTGGGTATCTTTGGCACATATTTAGTTATGAGAAAAAGAAGTGTTTAGAGGGTAAAGAAGCAAAGAACGCGTTTCATAATGAAGTGAAAAAGGATTGCTACATTTTCTACCAACACTGTGATGAGGTACTGTTAATAAAGGATGCGAGTTTGTTACATATGGATGATATATTGTGTGAGAGGGACGATATGTATAAGGGTGATATCTATATTGTAGATAAGGAGTTCACTTGGACTTTTGTAAAAACTCATGAACATAGATGGTGCGGCCCTTATTTTACTAAGAAATGTTAGTAGGTATACAAGCATGAAAGATAGAATAAGTTGATATAAGTGTTCGTATCATACTTGCGTTTCTTATCTATTAGCGTATGATGAAATATATATGTTTAAAAGGATGTGTAACGAAATGAGATGGATTGTATCACTTCTTGTAAATAGCGTTGTGTTAATCGCTGTATCGGGACTTTTAAAAGGGATTGCACCAGATGCATTTTACGTAGCAAATATACAAACTGCAATTATTGCGAGTATTATATTGGCGGTTTTAAATGTGTTCGTAAAGCCATTTTTAATTTTAATTACGCTACCAATTACTGTTGTAACTTTCGGCTTCTTCTTAATTGTTATTAATGCGATTACGTTAAAAATAGCAGATTCATTATTAGGAGATGCTTTTAATATATCAGGATTTGGTGTAGCGATTGTTGCGGCAATTTGTATTTCAATTTTTAATATGATAATTGAAAAGGCAATTGTTGAGCCTCTATATGAAAAAAAGAGAAAGTGACAAAAAGAAAAACATTTCATTATTCGTATGAAATGTTTTTTTCTATTTATTAGAAACCGTATTTCTTGTTTTCAGAAAAAAATGGTACAATATCCGATAGAATGGAATTTTACATCAAACGAGACTGAACCCGCAGCGGAGTGGAGGTTTATACATATGCCGAAAGTAAGGACAAAAGATTTAATTGAACAATTTCAATTGGAGTTAATCAGTGGTGAAGAAGGTATTCATCGTCCAATTGATACAAGTGATTTATCACGACCTGGAATTGAAATGGCAGGGTTTTTTACATATTATCCAGCAGATCGTGTGCAGCTTCTTGGTAAAACGGAGCTTACTTTCTTTGACACGTTAACGTCAGAGCAAAAACAAGAGAGAATGAAAGCGCTTTGTACTGAGGAGACGCCATGTATTATTGTAACTCGTAATCAAGATGTACCAGATGAGTTATTACAAGCATCACGTGAATCAGGTATGCCTTTATTACGTTCTTCTCAAACGACAACGAGATTATCAAGTCGTTTAACAAACTATTTAGAAGGTAAGTTAGCACCAACAACAGCTGTGCATGGTGTGTTAGTAGATATTTACGGCGTTGGTGTTTTAATTACAGGTCAAAGTGGTGTTGGTAAAAGTGAGACAGCTCTTGAGCTTGTAAAGCGTGGTCACCGTCTTGTTGCGGATGATAGTGTGGAAATTCGTCAAGAAGATGAAGATATGTTAGTCGGAAGTTCACCAGATTTAATCGAGCATTTATTAGAAATTCGTGGTCTAGGTATTATTAACGTTATGACGTTATTCGGTGCAGGGGCAGTACGAAATTATAAGCGTATTACACTTGTTATTAATCTTGAAATTTGGGATCAAAAGAAAAATTACGATCGCTTAGGTCTTGATGAAGAGAAGATGAAAATTATTGATACAGAGCTTACGAAGATTACACTTCCAGTTCGTCCTGGTCGAAACTTGGCTGTTATTATTGAAGTAGCAGCGATGAACTTCCGTTTAAAACGTATGGGAGTCAATGCAGCACAGCAGTTCTCTGAACGATTAATGAGTGCAATTGAGTTAGGAAATCAGGAGTAAACTTTGGAGAGGGAGGTCATATACATATGCTGTTAGCTTCTGTACCACAGCTTGACCGTGTAGCTATCCAACTTGGGCCGTTTCCTGTGTATTGGTACGGGATTATTATCGGTACAGGTGTACTATTAGGTCTTTGGCTGGCAACTCGCGAGGGAGAAAGGCTAGGTATTCCAAAAGATACATTTGTTGACCTTGTATTAATTGCAGTACCGATCGCTATTCTTTTTGCGAGAATGTACTATGTTATTTTTGAATGGGAATATTACGCACAAAATCCGAGTCAAATTATTAATATTCGTCAAGGTGGTTTGGCGATTCATGGTGGTTTAATCGGGGCTGTTATTACAGGTGTTCTTTTTGCGAAACGACGCGGGGTTTCCTTCTGGAAGTTGGCAGATATTGCTGCACCAAGTATTTTACTAGGACAAGCAATTGGCCGATGGGGAAACTTTATGAACCAAGAGGCGCATGGTGATGAAGTAACGAGACAGTTTTTAGAAGGTCTTCATTTACCAGATTTCATTATTAATCAAATGTATATTGAGGGTGTGTACTATCATCCGACGTTTTTATATGAATCATTATGGAATTTTGCAGGCGTAATTTTACTACTTGCATTAAGAAAAGTGAATTTACGTCGCGGGGAGTTATTCTTCACATATTTAATTTGGTATTCAGTAGGACGCTTCTTCGTAGAAGGCTTACGTACAGATAGTTTAATGCTAGGACCACTTCGTATTGCACAAGTAATGTCAATTGGACTTGTTGTTATTTCTATTATTTTCATTATTGTGAGACGAAAAATGGGGCAAGCTGATAAAAGATATTTAGAAAATTAGAGACAAGTAGCATCTTATTATAAGATGCTGCTTCTTTCATATTCAGGAAGGCGAAAGGACTAAGGCGATGAGAATAAATACCGTGTTATTTGATTTAGATGGAACTTTAATTAATACAAATGAACTTATTATTTCTTCGTTTTTACATACTTTAAATACATATTATCCAAATCAATATAAGCGTGAAGATGTGTTGCCATTTATCGGTCCATCTTTGCATGATACTTTCAGCAAGATTGATGAAAGTAAGGTTGAAGAGATGATTACTAGCTATCGGAAATTTAACCATGATCATCATGATGAATTAGTAGAAGAATATGAAACTGTATATGAAACAGTTCGAGAGTTGAAGAAGCAAGGTTATAAAGTTGGTATTGTTACAACGAAAGCGAGACAAACCGTTGAGATGGGATTACAGTTGTCAAAGCTTGATGAATTTTTTGATGTTGTCGTGACAATTGATGATGTAGAGCATGTGAAACCACATCCGGAGCCACTTCAAAAAGCGCTTGAATTATTAGATGCAAAACCAGAAGAGGCATTGATGGTTGGGGATAATCATCATGATATTGTCGGTGGTCAAAATGCGGGGACGAAAACAGCTGCGGTTTCATGGACGTTGAAAGGTAGAGCGTATTTAGAGGCTTACAAGCCGGACTTTATGCTAGATAAAATGAGTGATTTGCTACCGATTTTGTCTAACATGAACCGTTCATAAAGGTCCAAGTAAGTTAGTAGAGGAGCGAGCTAAGTGCGACGGACAACGCGCTATCCTGTTTCAGGAGAAAATTCGTTATGGAATGTGTATAAAACAGTGTCTTTTTGGAAGGTAATGAAAAACTTTATTATTATCCAAATTGCGCGTTACACGCCATTTTTATCCGTAAAAAATTGGTTGTACCGCACTTTTTTACGGATGAAAGTAGGAAAGAAAACATCATTTGCGCTTATGGTAATGCCGGATATTATGTTCCCAGAAAAGATAACTGTGGGAGAGAATTCGATTATTGGCTATAACACAACGCTTTTAGCACATGAATATTTAATTCGTGAATATCGACTTGGCGAAATCGTCATTGGAAATGAAGTAATGATTGGAGCGAATGTAACAATATTACCAGGTGTGAACATTGGAGACGGTGCGATTGTCTCAGCTGGCACACTTGTTCATAGAGATGTACCGAGCGGTGCTTTCGTAGGTGGAAATCCAATGCGTATTATTTATACGAAAGAGCAAATGACCGCAAGAGAAGGTTCATGGTGAAAATGTAACATTTCTCCTCTTTTTTTATGAATAAAAAGGAAATAATTGAGTATAATATACTGTTTTGTTTTTTACGGAATCGTTTATACTTATAGATAGAAGAATGTGTGAACGAAGAAAACAAAAAACTGGAGGATATATGGGGAAAAATCAAAGGATATATAAGGAGAACGGACAAGTTATCTCTTTTAATCAATTAGCGGACTTCTTTTATAAAAAAGGGATGAGAGCTTACAAAGGACAAAAATTGCAAGATGCAATTAAATATTTTCGAAGAGCGGCACAAAGTGAGAAGGAGCCGTTTATTTTATGTCAATTAGCATCAGTATTATCTGAGGCTGGTGAATATCAAGAATCGAATCAAATCTTCTTAAAGTTAGTTAGATCTAATCCAGAACTTGAACAGTGCTATTATTTTATTGCAAATAATTATGCATATATGGGGTTATTTCAACAGGCGAAGAAATATGCAGATCGTTATTTAGAAGTTGCAAAAGAGAAGGAATTCGTAGAAGATACATTAGAACTTCTTGAGATTATGGAAGAAGAAGCAATGGGTGCGGAAGAGATTGAAGATGAAGATGATTTAATTGTTATGCAGGAAGAAGCGAATCGCTATATTCGTAATGGACAATTGGAAGAAGCAATTGCTACATTAGAAATTGTTACGAAAGATTATCCGGAATTTTGGTCAGGTCATAATAATTTAGCCATTGCACATTTTCAATCTGGTAATGTAGACAAAGCACTGAAGTTAACAGAAATGATTTTAGAGAAAAATCCTGGCAATATACATGCGCTTTGTAATACGCTTATTTTTCTATATTCAATTGGAGAGCATAAACAAGTAGAGGCATTAGCGGGACAGCTAGTTTCGGTATATCCGATTTCATTTGAACATCGTTTGAAACTGGGAACTACACTCGCAACAATTGGTTATTTCGAGCATGCATATAAGTGGTTCAAACTATTAAAGCGTCAAGGATATGAGGGAGACGTTAGTTTTTATTATTGGTTTGCATATTCTGCGTATATGGTGAAAGACCAGCAACTAGCTGAAAAAATGTGGCAATATGTCGTGGAATTACATCCTGATAAAAAGGGAAAAGAACCGTGGAATGCGCTGAATTTAGCAGATGAAGGGCAAAATGTGTTATTTGAAGAATTACGAAAATCATTTCAGCAAAGTGCGACGCTAGAAGAACAAATGCTAGCTTTATATTTAATGAATGAATTGTCAACGCCGGAGAAGGTTGGATTCTTCTTTGATATAACGCAAGCGAAGAACGGTGTTCCCATCGTATCGCAACTTGCAAAGTACTTCTTTTTACTTAATAGTCATAAGAGTATTCCAGCTGATTTACAGCAATTTGAGCAGTGCGCGAGAATTGCGGATGCATTATACAATTATACGAAAAAAGATGATGAATTAATTGAAGAGTGTTTACACTTTTGGTTTTGTACGTTCATACGTTTATATACATCTGGAGACATATTTACAAATGTGTACGGCTGGTCAGCTGCGATTGAATACATTGTACGCGGCGAACAAGGAAATAAAATGACACAGTCGGAGCTTGGAGATGTATATAATGTATCTGTAGCGACTGTCCGAAAGTATGTGCAAGCTGTTAAGCGTACGCACACATAAGATAAGCAAATCATTGGGAAAAAAATGATGCTAACAGTATAATGAGGGTAACTTAATTGTGTAGGAATGGATAGGAGTGAATAGTGTGTCAGAAGAAAAAATTTATGATGTCGTTATTATTGGTGCAGGACCAGCTGGTATGACAGCTGCAGTATATACATCTCGTGCAAATTTAAGCACATTAATGCTTGAGCGAGGTATTCCAGGTGGCCAAATGGCAAACACGGAAGATGTAGAAAACTACCCAGGTTATGAGTCTATTTTAGGACCAGATTTATCAAATAAAATGTTTGAGCATGCGAAGAAATTTGGTGCTGAATATGCATACGGTGATGTGAAAAAAGTCATCGATGGTAAAGAATACAAAACAATTATTGCTGGTAAAAAAGAATATAAAGCACGTGCAATTATCGTTGCAAGCGGTGCAGAGTATAAAAAAATTGGTGTACCGGGTGAAACAGAACTTGGCGGCCGCGGTGTATCATATTGTGCAGTATGTGACGGAGCATTCTTTAAAGGAAAAGAGCTTATCGTAATTGGTGGCGGAGATTCTGCTGTTGAAGAGGGTGTGTTCTTAACACGCTTCGCATCAAAAGTAACGATCGTTCACCGTCGTGACACGCTTCGTGCACAGAAAATTTTACAAGACCGTGCTTTCCAAAACGAAAAAGTAGATTTCATTTGGAATCACACTATAAAAGAAATCAACGAAGCAAGTGGTAAAGTAGGAAGTGTAACACTTGTGGACGTAAATAGTGGAGAAGAGAAAGAAGTCAAAACTGACGGCGTATTTGTATACATCGGTATGTTACCTTTATCAAAACCATTTGTTGAACTAGGTATTACAAATGAAAATGGTTACCTTGAAACGAACGAGCGTATGGAAACGAAAATCCCTGGTATTTTCGCAGCTGGTGATGTTCGTGAAAAAATGCTTCGTCAAATTGTAACTGCAACAGGTGACGGTAGTATTGCAGCGCAAAGTGCACAACATTACGTAGAAGAATTATTAGAGGAATTAAAAACTGTATCAGAAAAATAAGGGATAATATACCTTTTGAGAAGAAAGCTACCGACAGGAGCTTTCTTCTTTTTTTGTGTGAAAATGTCAAAATTTTGTCAAAAAATATAAGGATTATAAGCTTTCTTATTGATATACTGGACTTTACGGAAAAAATCACTATAAGAAATGAGGAATTTATTCAGTATGGAATGGCGTAATATATATCGTGGATTTTGTATGGGCGTTAGTGATTTAATTCCTGGTGTGAGCGGCGGTACAATCGCTGTTGTGTTAGGGATTTATGAACAATTGCTTGCGGCAATTAGTGGATTCTTTAGTCGTGAATGGAAAAAACATTTAGGATTTTTAATTCCCCTTGCAGCTGGTGTGGCAGCGGCATTTTTAACGTTAAGTCACGTTATTAAATATTTACTTGCAAATCATTATGAACCGACTCAATTTTTCTTCCTCGGTTTAATTATTAGTATATTACCGATGTTAATGAGGGAAGCTGATGCAAAGTCGTCGTTTAAAGGTAAGCACATCGTTTTATTAATAGTTGCAGCAATTCTTGTTGCGATTACAGCTTTCTTTAAACCAGATAAGGCAGCAGATCCAATTACGACTTTAACAATTTTAAATGCAATTGGTTTATTTTTCGCAGGATGGATGGCTAGTATGGCCATGCTGCTTCCTGGGATTAGTGGATCGTTTATTTTATTAATTATTGGTGTGTATCCAACAGCAATTAACGCTTTAACTACACTTAATTTACCTTTAATCGTGGTTATCGGTGCTGGTGTTATGGTTGGATTTGTTGTAAGTAGTAAAGGCATTAGTTTTTTATTAGATCGTTATAAAAGTATGACATTTGCGGCAATTATTGGACTTGTAATCGGTTCGATTGTAATTGTATTCCCAGGGATTCCGACTGGTGGATTTTCAATTATAAGTTCAATCATTACCTTTATTTTAGGATTTGCGATTGTTACTTATTTCGGTAAGAAATAAGTACTTTAATCCCCTTGACGATAAAAAGCGTTAAGGGGATTTTTCATGCTATTCATTAAAAGTCTAAGCATTTACATTGCTTGTTATAGAAAGCTTTTTTAAAATTGCTGAGTAGCATATGCTTAGCGAAAGAGGACTGGCTCCTTCGTTGTAGCAAACTGTTTTTGATAGTATAATGAAAGAAGTATGCAGTGAGGAATTTTACTGCAAGTAGCTGAGGTGAAGAAACATGCAAAGAGTGACAAACTGTGTGTTAATTAGAGATAATGAAGTACTCTTACTCCAAAAACCTCGCCGGAATTGGTGGGTTGCACCAGGCGGGAAAATGGAGCGTGGTGAGACTGTAAGAGATTCCGTTGTTCGCGAATATCGCGAAGAAACAGGTATTTATTTGAAAAACCCAGCGTTAAAGGGGGTCTTCACCTTTGTCATCCAAGAAGGTGATAAAGTTGTTTCTGAATGGATGATGTTCTCCTTTTTAGCGACAGATTTTGCAGGAGAAAACAAACTAGAGAGCGAAGAAGGCATCATTGGTTGGCATACATTTGATAAAATTGATGATTTAGCAATGGCGCCAGGAGATTATCACATTATTGATTATTTAATTAAAGGAAATGGCATAATCTACGGTACATTTGTATATACCCCAGATTTTGAGTTGCTTTCATATCGATTAGATCCGAGTTAAACCGTCAAGGAGAGGATACGATGACAGAGAATAATGATATAAAAATGGTAATTATTACAGGGATGTCTGGAGCTGGAAAAACAGTAGCTTTACAAAGTTTTGAAGATTTAGGATATTTTTGTGTAGATAATTTACCACCGATGTTATTGCCAAAGTTTATTGAGCTTATGGCGGATTCAAAAGGGAAAATGAATAAAGTGGCACTTGGTATTGATTTACGTGGCCGCGAGTTTTTCGAACATTTATGGGGAGCACTTGATGATTTATCAGAACGTACATGGATTATTCCTCATATTTTATTTTTAGATGCGAAAGATAGTACGCTTGTAACTCGTTATAAAGAAACGAGACGTTCGCATCCACTTGCACCAACTGGTTTGCCGTTAAAGGGAATCGAAGCAGAGCGCAATTTATTAACAGATATGAAAGCACGAGCGAATATTGTGCTTGATACATCGGATTTAAAACCGAAAGAATTACGTGAAAAAATTGTTCACTTGTTCTCAACAGAAACTGAGCAAGCATTTCGTGTAAATGTTATGTCATTTGGATTTAAGTACGGTATTCCAATTGATGCAGATTTAGTATTTGATGTTCGTTTTTTACCAAATCCATATTACATTCCACACATGAAGCCATTAACAGGACTAGATGAAGAAGTTTCTTCGTATGTACTGAAATTTAATGAGACACATAAGTTTTTAGAGAAGTTGACGGATCTGATTACTTTCATGCTGCCTCATTATAAAAGAGAAGGCAAAAGTCAACTTGTAATTGCAATTGGATGTACAGGTGGACAGCATCGTTCTGTTACGCTTACAGAATACCTTGGGAAACATTTGAAACCAGAGTATAGTGTTCATGTATCTCATCGTGATGTGGAGAAGAGAAAGGGCCATTAAGGGATGAAAAAAGAGAGAAAACCTAAAATTGTCATCATGGGAGGCGGAACTGGACTCTCAGTTTTATTAAGAGGATTAAAGCAATATCCTGTTGATATTACAGCAGTTGTTACAATCGCTGATGATGGTGGCAGTTCGGGTCGATTACGTGATGAGCTAGAAATTCCACCTCCAGGTGACATCCGTAACGTACTTGTTGCGTTATCGGATGTAGAGCCACTGGTGGAAGCTTTATTTCAGCACCGTTTCACAACAGGAGACGGACTGAAAGGTCATGCGTTAGGAAATCTATTATTGGCAGGTATGACCTCGATTACAGGAGACTTTTTCCATGCAATTACAGAAACAAGTAAAGTATTAAATGTCAGAGGACGTGTATTACCAGCAGCGAATCAAAGTGCGGTACTTCATGCGGAACTTGAAGATGGGGAAATTGTAACAGGTGAATCAAAGATTCCTTATTACGGAAAGAAGATTAATCGTGTCTTTTTAACTCCAGAAGATGTAGAGCCATTGCATGAAACGTTGGCTGAGATTAAACGAGCTGATTTACTTGTTTTCGGTCCTGGCAGTTTGTATACGAGTATATTGCCCAATTTAGTTGTTAACAAAATTGGAGACGCTGTTCTTGCTGCAAAGGCGAAGAAGGTATATGTATGTAACGTTATGACACAAGCGGGTGAAACGATGGGATATACTGCTTTTGATCATGTGCAGGCGTTACACGATCATTTAGGGCAACCATTTATCAATACTGCAATTGTAAATAACCGTGAGATTCCTTGTGAATTACGTAAGTTATATGATGAAGAAATGTCTACACCAGTTGTAGTGGATGAAGAACGTTTTGTTGAAAATAATATTGATGTTATTCAAGAGGGATTAGCGAAGTATGATGATCATGTTGTAAGGCATGATACGTTAAAGTTAGCTTCCATTTTATATTCATTGTTATAAATATGCGTTGCCTCGTTTGAGGTAGCGCTCCTCATTCATATAGGACAAGAATTTTGTTCCATAATAATCGTATAAGGAGGTGTTGACTGTGTCATTTGCATCAGAAACAAAGAAAGAGTTGACGAATCTTGAGATGAAGGAATGCTGTGAGAAAGCAGAATTATCAGCGTTACTTCGAATGAACGGGTCGCTTTCTTTTTCAAACCGTCGTCTATCTATCGATATTCAAACGGAAAATGCGGCAATTGCAAGAAGGATTTATACGCTTTTGAAAAAAGGATATGACGTGACGGTAGAATTGCTTGTTCGTAAAAAAATGCGCTTGAAGAAAAATAATGTATATATTGTGCGGCTTGTTGAGAAGTCTCGTGAAATATTAGCTGATCTTCATATCGTTCGAGATGACTTTTCATTTATTCGAAATATATCACAAGAATTGATTGAGAAGAAGTGTTGTAAACGATCGTACTTACGCGGCGCATTTTTAGCAGGTGGTTCAGTAAATAACCCAGAAACATCATCTTATCATTTAGAAATCTTTTCGTTATATAAGGAACATAATGATGCTATATGTGAACTGATGAACGGATTTGATTTAAATAGTAAGACGTTGGAAAGAAGAAAAGGGTACATTACGTATTTGAAAGAAGCAGAAAAAATTACAGAGTTTTTAAATATTATAGGTGCTCATAATGCACTTTTAAGATTTGAAGATATTCGAATCGTACGTGATATGCGTAATTCTGTAAATCGTTTAGTGAACTGCGAAACAGCTAATTTAAATAAAACAATTGGTGCAGCACTAAGGCAGATTGAAAATATTCGTTACATTGATGAGACAGTTGGTCTTGATATATTGCCGGATAAACTACAAGAGATTGCACAATTACGAAGAGATTATCAAGATGTAACATTGAAAGAGTTAGGTGAGATGGTATCCGGGGGGAAGATTAGTAAGTCGGGTATTAATCATCGTTTGCGTAAAATCGATGAAATTGCAGAGAAATTACGCGCGGGGGAAACGGTAGCAAAAAAATAAGAGGTTAAAGGGGAAATGGAGCTGTGGTTCAAAAACGAGTTCAGGTTTCATTAAAAAACGGTTTACAAGCACGTCCGGCTGCGTTGTTTGTACAAGAGGCAAATCGCTTTCATGCAGATATCTTCATCGAGAAAGATGGAAAGACAGTAAATGCAAAGAGCATAATGGGGATTATGAGCTTAGCAATTGGAACTGGAAGCATGATAACAATTACAACAGAAGGTTCAGATGCAGAAGAGGCTTTAGAAGCATTAGCTGCATATGTACAATAAAAAGCTATCGCGTATATGCGATAGCTTTTTTGTTGTCTGTGCGAATTAGCGAGGAGGGGTATTTAAGGGGTACGTGCTTGTCGAGAATTGGCGGTAAGTCGATAAGTTATGTCGAAACGTCGATATATTAAAATAATCGCCGATATAATCGGAGTTGCGGTCGATATATTTGAAAAATCGCTGATATATTTAGAGAGATACTGGATGGGGTATGTGAGCGGGGAACAATATATAAAAGAAGCGCCCAATTATAGGGCGCTTCCACTTTTAGTTGTATCCAGCTCCAGCGACCTGCGATTCTAAACGAGCCGCTTTCGCTTTTAAGTATTAACGATTTGTAAAGATTTTATCGATTAAACCGTATTCTAAAGCTTTTTCTGCTGTCATGAAGTTGTCGCGGTCTGTGTCGCGTTGTAGTACTTCAAGTGGTTGACCAGTACGGTCAGCAAGAATTTGGTTTAGTTTTTCACGTAAGAATAGGATACGTTTTGCAGCGATTTCGATTTCAGTTGCTTGACCTTGTGCTCCTCCAAGTGGTTGGTGAATCATTACTTCACTGTTTGGAAGTGCATAACGTTTTCCTTTTTCACCTGCTGCAAGTAAGAATGCACCCATAGATGCTGCCATACCGATACAGATTGTTGATACTTGTGGTTTAATAAACTGCATTGTATCATAGATTGCCATACCCGCTGTGATAGAACCACCAGGGCTGTTGATGTAGATGTGAATATCTTTTTCTGGATCTTGAGATTCCAAGAATAAAAGCTGGGAAACGATTGAGTTAGCTACGTTGTCATCAATTGCACTACCAAGCATAATGATGCGGTCTTTTAATAGTCGAGAGTAAATATCGTAAGCGCGTTCTCCACGATTTGTTTGTTCAATTACTGTAGGAATTAAATTCATCTGTTATTTCCTCCTTATAAAGCTTTCTTAGTCTTATAATACAATTATGGTCAATAAAGGTCAAACGAAACCACTTTAAATCAAAAAAATATGTAGTTGTACCATGAAATATTCGCTATGTTTTCGAAATTCCCTGCTTATGTATCTTCAACATCATAACCGAATTACATAAATTTAAACGTTATGAAAACTGGAGAAAAAAAGAAAAGAACGCCTTTTAACTGAAGCGTTCTTTCGATAATTAGTCTTTTAAAAGATAAGTTACTTTATTTAAAATCTTTTCGATTTGTTTCGCGTTTTTACTATACATTTCGCTTGCTGATTTCGACTTTGTTTCTAGGGAAAATAGTTCAAGATCAGCATGACATTTTTTTAAAGATGCTAATAATAAAGGTTTGTTTTGAGGAGAAGGCATTTGGAGTTTGTCATTGTAAATGTCGATAGTAAGTTGTCCGTATGAATCCACTTGACCGAGGAAGACATTTTCAATAACAACACCGAGTTTTTCTAATTCTGAATGTAGCCAAGCGCGGTTATGTCCGCTTGCTGAAAGAGGTTCATCTAGTACATTTCCATCCATAATAACAGTTTGTGGTTCTTTCTCGTTTGGTACTTTTAAACCGATATCTTTTGCTGTAAGTGGCTGGGAATCTTTCTTTAATAATACATTTAATTCTCCGCTTGGTTCTAAGACAGCAAATTCGACTTCAGCTACGCTGAACGCACTTTTTCCACGGAGAAGTTCCAGTAATTCGTCACTCGTATATTTTTCTTTCTTTAAGTTATCTTCGAGTATCTTTCCGTCTTTTATTAATACGGTAGATTTCCCTTCAAAGAAGTCCCGAGCTGTTTTGTTCTTTAAAGAGAGGATTCCTGTTAAAAAAGGTACCACAGCGAAAATGAGTATCGCAAAGACGCCGTGAAAAAATTTTGAATCGAGCCCTGTAGATACTTGGGCAGCGATGTCACCAATCGTCATTCCGGCTATGTATTCAAAAAAGGAAAGCTGAGAGATTTGTCTTTTCCCTAACCATTTCGTAATAGCGAATAAAATAATTAATATGAATACAGAGCGAAGAATGACAAGTGTCCATTCCGGCAGGTGAGACATAGTCGTTTCCTCCAGTCTACTTAAAACCCTTTATATTGAGGTTCTTCACGTTCTAATACTGAAATTCTATCCTTTAAATCAGCGATGACGCTGTCCATTTCTAACATACATTCATGAAATACGCGTTTTGATTCTTCGTCTTGTGAATTTAATGAAAGGGAGCTTAAACTTGCTTGAGCGCCCCTTACACTAGCAAGGCAAGTTTTTACGCTAGCGATAACAGTCATATAAACACCTCTTATCCTTTCGGTTTGAATAACAATGCTCCAATGAAGCCGAAAATAATAGCCGCTGATACACCGGCGCTCGTTACTTTAAACATGCCGGTAATAACGCCAACGATGCCATGTTTTGCAGCTTCTTCCATTGCGCCATGAACGAGGGCATTACCAAAGCTTGTAATAGGTACAGTTGCCCCGGCTCCAGCGAAATCAATTAATGGCTCATACAAATTAAATCCATCTAATATAGCTCCAGCAACAACGAGTGTTGCCATTGTATGAGCAGGTGTTAGTTTGCCGACATCAAACATAAGTTGGCCGATTACACATATGAGTCCGCCAATGACGAAAGCCCAGAAAAAAATCATTGCGTTGCACCTCCAAATTCAATCGAAACGGCGTGAGCGATACACGGAATCGTTTCTTCTTGTTGGAATGTAAGTGGAGATAGTAAAGCGCCTGTCGCAACGACAAGTATTTTTTTGAACTCTCCTCTTTTCATTCGGTTTAATAAATGACCGTACACGACTGTTGCAGAACATCCAGGTCCGCTAGCACCAGCTATGACAGGTTGTCCTTCTCTATAAATGATAATTCCGCAATCTTGAAATTGTTCGCTCGTTACTTTCGTGCCGTGTTTATGTAGTAAGTCATAAGCAATTTCGCGTCCTACATGTCCGAGATCGCCTGTTACGATTAAATCGTAGTAAGAGGCATCAATTTGACGTTCACGTAAATGGGCTTCAATTGTATCAACTGCAGCTGGAGCCATTGCGCCTCCCATATTAAACGGATCCGTTAATCCCATATCAACCACTCGACCGATTGTTGCAGAGGTTACTCTTGGACCGTGTCCAGTATCGCTTAAAATAGCGGCTCCTGCTCCGGTTACTGTCCACTGTGCAGTAGGCGGCTTTTGTCCACCGTATTCGGTAGGGTAGCGGAACTGTTTTTCTACAGCTGTATTATGGCTTGAAGCTCCAGTTAATAAATATTTTGCACCTTTTGCATTTACGATACTTGCCCCAAGTGCTAAACCTTCCATAGAAGTAGAGCAAGCCCCGAATAATCCGAGATAAGGAGTCCCAAGTGTGCGGCAAGCAAAGCTTGTTGGAGTAATTTGATTAATTAAATCTCCTGCGAGTACGAATTGAATATCATCTTTACGAAGTTCTGCTTTTTCAGTAGCGCGACTACAAGCTTCTTCGAATAAAATCTTATGTGCTTTTTCATAGGAATCTTGTCCGAGCCATAAATCTTCATGAAGGATATCGAAGTCTTCTGGGATGTTCCCCTTTGCTTCAAATGGTCCACCGACAACCCCTGTTGAAATAATGACTGGTTTGTTTTCAAATACCCACGTTCGGTGTCCTTGTAACATTTATAGCCCTCCCCATTGAACGAGAATAGTTTTAATAAGTGCGATGACGAAAGCGGAAAATACACCAAATAAAATAACAGAACCAGCTAGTTTAAACATATTACCGCCGACACCAAGTACAAAACCTTCCGTTCGGTGTTCAATACACGCGGAGATAACAGAGTTACCAAATCCAGTGACAGGTACAGCTGTTCCAGCGCCTGCAAACTGACCGAGACGATCGTATACACCGAATCCGGTTAGCAACATTGAGATAAAAATGAGAGTTGCGACTGTTGGATTTCCTGCTGAGCGTTCGGTAAAATCGAAATACGTAATATAAAAAGTTGATATCAGTTGCCCGATTAGGCAGATAAAACCACCAACGAAAAAGGCCTTTAAACAATTTTTTAGAACAGGGCGTTTCGGTTCGCGTTCTTGCTCGAATTTTTTGTATTCCTGTTGTACAGGGGTTAAGTTTTTATCTTTACTTGACATTACAATCCTTCCTTTTCTATTCGAAAGCGTTAAGTGTTAGATTCCATTTCTGATCCGATTAGCTTTAACTGTTTTTTGATCTCATCTTTAGATACTTCTTTTTTCTTAATTTTGTTTGCAAGCTTTTCGAGTAACATAAAGATTTTTTTATCTGTACTAACACGAACATCGAAAGTAGGATATTCATCACTTAGTTGCTTTTGAAGTTTCTTGCGCAAAGGTTTTAATCCAAACCTTTCATGATGCTCAGGTATAACCGCTATGTAGAGATCTAAATTTGAATTCACTGCTGCGCTTTTTATAATTTCATCCATAGCGAGGGCCTTTTTCTTAGCTCCTTGCGATATAGATTGATTAAAGGATTCTGTACTCATCTTTGTTAATTTTGGACCCTTTTCTTTTTCTGTTCGTTTTGTTTCTTCTTTCTTTACCTTTTTATCTAATGGGCTATGATCACAACCGGTAAAAGAACTAAATAGAAGTATAAATAACGCGGTTATAAGTCCAATCTTTCGCATAATCATCATTCCATTTCTATTGCAATATGTAATGTGATAGAAAAAGGATGACTGCATATCATCCTTTTTCTATTTCACAGCAAGATTGGTTCGTTATTGCTGTGAGTATTGTGGTTCTTCTTGTTGGACTTCTTCAACACGTGGGTTTAAAGAATCGATAATCGTTTGTGTTTGCTGCGCAGCTGTTTGGAAAAGTTGCTTAGCTTGTTGGTTATCCGTATCAAGAGCGAATCCCTCTAAGCTAGCTTGTGCACTTTTTAATCCAGAAACAGTCTGCTTTAATTTTGTAATTACAGTCATTGAATGAAGCCCCCTTTGGAATATCAATTCAAAGATTATAATTTGTGAGTTGGGGAGAATTTATGATTGGAAAATTTAGGGGTGGAATGGATTTTATATGCTTTTAGCTAAGATGCATAAGGTATTACAGGGATATTTTTATTGATTTAGATGGATTTTATTGCTATTATTATGAGAAGAAAATGAAGTGTTTTCTATAATCATGCGCCCATAGCTCAGTCGGATAGAGCGGTGGTTTCCGGTACCACGTCTGCCGGGGGTTCGAATCCCTCTGGGCGCGTCAAAAAGTCCTAACTTACGTTTTGTAGGTTAGGACTTTTTTTATTTACCTCTTGTTATATCTAGTAATAAGATTTACTATTAGTACTTGATGATAATTTTTAACTTTATTATTTTCTTTCAATATTATTCAAATTTCGGTTGTAAGTTGTAAATCTCATTAATACATATAAATTAATAATATTTTGGAATGGGTGTCTGCGTGAGGATTCTCCTTTTACCAAACTTATTGTACAATAGAAACAAGGGGGAGATTAGTTTGAAGGCAAGTCTTTTACAAGAACAAAGCTTACGTTTGGCAATGACACAAGAGTTAAGGCAAGCGATTACAATGCTCCAGTATAATGTACAAGAATTATCGGAGTTTTTGTATGAGCAATCGTTAGAGAATCCCCTTATTGAGTTAGGTGGTTTTGAGAGGGAGAAGAAAAAGAGCTCTAACAACAGTAAAAGTACCAGCAAACAAGTCGAGAATCAGATGGAGATCTACAGTGTGGATTCTACAACGATTCAGCAACATTTATTAAATCAAATACAGTATTATAAAATAGATGAAGAAGAGCGAAAAGTAGCTTCTTTCATTATTATGAACATGGATGGAAATGGATATTTACAAGAAACGAATGAAGAGTTAGCAGAGCTCCTTTCTGCACATATTCATGTAGTCGACCGTTCTGTAGAGCTTGTCCAATCACTGGAGCCAGCAGGGGTAGGGGCGCGTAATATTCAGGAATGTTTAACCTTACAATTGAAGCGCTTACAAAGACGTAATGGATTAGCAGAAGAGGTTGTAGAAGATCATTTCGCTTATTTTGTGAAGAAAGATTGGCGAAAGCTCGTTCAAGTGTTGAAATGTAGTAATGAGGAATTGCAGAGTGCGGTAAATTGTATAACGTCATTACAACCAAAACCAGGTCTTGCGTTTTCTTCAGATAAACCACTTTACATTGTACCTGATATGGCGGTGAAAAAAGATGGCGATCGCCTCGTTTTACAAATGAATGAGAGAAATATGCCGAGAATTGAAATTCATTCTGAATATAGTGCGCTTCTTAATAATAGTGAAAGTGAAGTAGCATCTTACGTATCAGAAAAGTATCAGCATGTGCAGTGGATTATGCGCAGTTTGAAGCAGAGAAAACAGACATTGCTGCAAGTAATGACTATTATTATGGAAAAACAACGTGATTTCTTCTGGAAAGGTCCAGAGTATTTAAGACCTCTCGCTTTAAAAGAGGTAGCGGAAGAGTTAAGTGTGCATGAATCGACAATTAGTCGTGCGACGCGAAATAAATATGTGCAAACACCACACGGTTTATTTGAGATGAAATCGTTCTTTAGCAATGCCGTTTCGACGACTGAAGATGAAGCAGTTTCTACAAAACGTGTAAAACAATTTATTCAAACGCTAATTGGGGCAGAGGATAAGAAAAAGCCACTTTCAGATCAAAAGATTTCAAAATTATTAGAAGAAGAGCATGAAATTGTTATTTCTCGAAGAACAGTGGCGAAGTATAGAGAACAAATGCATATCCCAGCTTCGTCATTACGAAAAACGATCGGATAGGTGAAGAAGATGAAAGTTGTACTGTATACTAAAAAAGATTGTGGCCTTTGCGTGAAGGCAAAACAAGTTTTACAGGAAGTACAATGTGAATATTCTTTTCAAATCGAGGAAATAGATATATATGAAGATAATGACCTTTTAGAAAAATATCACTTAATGATTCCGGTTGTAGAAATGGACGGAAAACAAGTAGAATATGGTAACATTCACAAAGGTGTCATAATAAACTATATAAAGAATGCAGTTAAGAGTTGAATAAGTTTCTATCTCCTGTTACAATAATACACGTAGCAGGGATTATTTTTTTAACCTATGTGGGACACAAAATGTCACTACGGGACGTAAAGTGACCACAAGGGAAAATGAACCGATGTAGTGAGGAGAAAAGATATGCGCTCATGGATTCAGAATACAAAAAAATTATTACCTGATCTGCTACCTGTTATGCAAACGAGAATGCAAATTCTTCAATACATTAGGCTCATGCAGCCGATTGGAAGAAGAAACTTATCAGCAAGTCTCGGTATGACAGAACGAGTATTGCGAAGTGAAGTTCAAGTTTTGAAAGAACAAAACTTAGTTCACGTCGCTTCTTCTGGAATGACTTTGACAGAAGAAGGAACAGCTTTAGTTCTTGCTTTGGAAGACTTTATGAAAGAAATTTCCGGGTTAAAGGTTTTAGAAAAGCAACTTAAGGAAACATTAGACTTGGATGAAGTTTTCGTTGTCCCTGGTGATAGTGATGAATCACCTTGGGTCAAACTGGAGATGGGCCGTGCTTGTGTGACTTGTATAAAAGACCGTCTGACAGCGAATAATATCGTTGCTGTGGCTGGAGGAACTACGCTAGCTGCTGCTGCGGACATGATGCAACTTGATTGCAAAGATTTACATATGCTGTTTGTCCCAGCACGTGGTGGAATTGGAGAAGGTGTTGAATTAGAAGCCAATACCATTTGTGCCAAGATGGCGCAAAATACGATGAGTAATTATCGCTTATTGTATGTTCCAGACCATGTTAGTAGCGAAGCATATGCGTCTATTGTGACAGAGCCTTCCGTGAAAGAAGTTCTTGAGTTGATTCGATCTTCCAATATCGTCATTCATGGAATAGGTGATGCGTTAACAATGGCACGTCGCAGAAGTACTTCAGAAGCAGATTGGTTAAAGATTCAGGCAAGCGAAGCAGTTGGCGAAGCTTTCGGTTACTACTTTAATGAAGAAGGAAATGTTGTTCATAAAGTAAGAACAGTTGGTATGCAACTAGAGGACTTACAAAATGTATCTCATGTTGTTGCAGTCGCTGGAGGTTCTTCAAAGGCAAAAGCAATACAGGCTGTAATTAAACAAGGGCACACTTCAATTCTAATTACAGATGAAGGTGCAGCAAAACAGTTAACAAAGGGTTTTACCCTTTAATATAATCCCCCAAGGAGGAAATTCAAATGACTAAAATTGGTATTAATGGATTTGGACGTATCGGACGTAACGTATTCCGCGCAGCTCTTAACAACTCTGAGGTAGAAGTAGTAGCAATCAACGACTTAACAGATGCTAAAACATTAGCTCACCTTTTAAAATATGACACAGTTCACGGAACTTTAAATGCAGAAGTATCTGCTAACGAAAACAGCATCGTTGTTAACGGTAAAGAAATTAAAGTTATCGCTGAGCGTGACCCAGCTCAATTACCATGGAGCGACTACGGAGTAGAAGTAGTAGTAGAATCTACTGGCCGTTTCACTAAAAAATCAGATGCTGAGAAACACTTAGGTGGATCAGTTAAGAAAGTTATCATCTCAGCTCCAGCTTCTGACGAAGATATCACTGTAGTTATGGGTGTTAACCACGAACAATACGATGCAGCTAACCACAACGTAGTATCTAACGCTTCTTGTACTACAAACTGTCTAGCTCCATTCGCTAAAGTATTAAACGAAAAATTCGGCGTAAAACGCGGAATGATGACAACAATTCACTCTTACACTAACGACCAACAAATCTTAGACTTACCACACAAAGATTTACGTCGTGCTCGTGCAGCAGCTGAAAACATGATCCCAACATCTACTGGTGCAGCTAAAGCTGTAGCATTAGTATTACCAGAACTTAAAGGTAAATTAAACGGTGGCGCTGTACGTGTTCCAACTGCTAACGTTTCTCTAGTTGACTTAGTTGTTGAACTTGACAAAGAAGTAACAGTTGAAGAAGTAAATGCAGCATTCAAAGCAGCAGCTGAAGGCGAATTAAAAGGTATCCTTGGATACAGCGAAGAGCCATTAGTATCTATCGACTATAACGGATGTACAGCTTCTTCTACAATCGATGCATTATCTACAATGGTAATGGAAGGTAACATGGTTAAAGTACTTTCTTGGTACGATAACGAAACTGGTTACTCTAACCGCGTAGTAGACCTAGCAGCTTACATGACTTCAAAAGGTCTTTAATTCTTAATTATATAAGTTATCAATGACAAAACGAGGGAGAGGGTTTGTTCCCTCTCTCTCTTCTTTCGTTTTAAAAGCAAATGTGTTAAGCTTTTGAGTGGGTTTTGTCAATCCTAACTAGTAGTCGGAGGGAAATCCAATGAACAAAAAATCAATTCGTGACGTAGATTTAAAAGGTAAGCGTGTATTTTGCCGCGTTGATTTCAACGTACCTATGAAAGAAGGTAAAATTACAGATGAAACTCGTATCCGTGCAGCTCTTCCTACAATTCAATATTTAGTAGAGCAAGGTGCGAAAGTTATTTTAGCAAGTCACTTAGGCCGTCCAAAAGGTCAAGTAGTAGAAGAAATGCGTTTAACTCCAGTAGCAGCACGTTTAGGCGAGCTTCTTGGTAAAGACGTTAAAAAAGCGGACGAAGCATTCGGACCAGTTGCACAAGAAATGGTTGCAGCAATGAACGAAGGCGACGTATTAGTTCTTGAAAACGTACGTTTCTATGCGGGCGAAGAAAAGAACGATGCAGAACTTGCGAAAGAATTTGCAGCACTTGCTGACATCTTCGTAAACGATGCATTCGGTGCAGCTCACCGTGCTCACGCTTCTACAGCAGGTATCGCAGACTACCTACCAGCAGTATCTGGTCTATTAATGGAAAAAGAGTTAGATGTACTTGGTAAAGCACTTTCTAACCCAGAACGTCCATTTACAGCTATCATCGGTGGTGCGAAAGTAAAAGATAAAATCGGTGTAATTCGTCATCTATTAGACAAAGTAGATAACTTAATCATCGGTGGTGGACTTGCTTACACATTCGTTAAAGCTTTAGGTCATGAAATTGGTCTATCTCTATGTGAAGACGACAAGATCGAACTAGCTAAAGAATTTATGCAACTTGCAAAAGAAAAAGGCGTAAACTTCTACATGCCAGTTGATGTTGTAATCACTGAGGAATTCTCTGAAACTGCAACAACTAAAATCGTTGGTATCGACTCTATCCCTTCTAACTGGGAAGGCGTGGACATCGGTCCTAAAACACGTGAAATTTATGCAGATGTAATTAAAAATTCTAAGCTTGTTGTATGGAATGGACCAATGGGTGTATTCGAAATGACTCCATTCGCAGAAGGTACAAAAGCAGTAGGACAAGCATTAGCAGATGCAGAAGATACATACTCTGTTATCGGCGGTGGTGACTCTGCAGCAGCTGTTGAAAAATTCGGTATGGCTGATAAAATGAGCCACATTTCTACTGGCGGCGGTGCGTCATTAGAATTCATGGAAGGTAAAGAGCTTCCAGGTGTAGTTTGTCTTAACGACAAATAAGTAGCAGCCAAAGAAAAAGGACGGTGCAAAGCATGCGTAAACCAATTATCGCAGGTAACTGGAAAATGAATAAAACTCTATCTGAAGCAGTTAGCTTCGTAGAGGAAGTTAAAGGTCAAATCCCAGCAGCTTCAGCTGTTGATGCAGTAGTTTGCTCTCCAGCTCTATTCTTAGAGCGCCTTGTAGCAGCAACTGAAGGAACTGACTTACAAGTAGGTGCACAAAACATGCACTTCGAAAAAAATGGTGCATTCACTGGCGAAATTAGCCCAGTAGCACTTAGCGACTTAAAAGTTGGCTATGTAGTACTTGGCCACTCTGAGCGTCGTGAAATGTTTGCTGAAACAGATGAGTCAGTAAACAAAAAGACTATCGCAGCATTTGAACATGGTTTAACACCAATCGTATGTTGTGGTGAGACTTTAGAAGAGCGCGAAAGCGGAAAAACATTTGATCTAGTAGCAGGTCAAGTGACAAAAGCACTTGCAGGTTTAACAGAAGAGCAAGTTAAAGCAACTGTTATCGCTTATGAGCCAATCTGGGCTATCGGTACAGGTAAATCTTCTTCTTCTGCAGATGCAAACGAAGTATGTGCGCACATCCGTAAAGTTGTTGCAGAAGCTGTTTCTCCAGAAGCTGCAGAAGCTGTTCGTATCCAATACGGCGGTAGCGTAAAACCAGAAAACATTAAAGAGTATATGGCACAATCTGACATCGACGGCGCTTTAGTTGGCGGTGCTAGCTTAGAGCCTGCTTCGTTCTTAGGTCTTCTGGGGGCGGTAAAATGAGAAAGCCAACAGCTTTAATCATTCTTGACGGTTTCGGACTTCGTGAAGAAACTTACGGGAATGCTGTAGCACAAGCTAAGAAACCTAATTTTGATGGTTACTGGAACAAATTCCCTCACACAACGCTTACAGCTTGTGGCGAGGCAGTAGGTCTTCCAGAAGGTCAAATGGGTAACTCTGAGGTTGGTCACTTAAATATCGGTGCTGGCCGCGTAGTATATCAAAGCTTAACACGCGTTAACGTTGCAATTCGTGAAGGCGAGTTCGATAAGAACGAAACTTTTCAAAATGCAATTAAAAGCGTAAAGGAAAAAGGTACTGCACTTCATTTATTCGGTTTACTTTCTGACGGTGGTGTGCACAGTCACATGAACCATATGTTTGCTCTTCTTCGCTTAGCAGCAAAAGAAGGCGTGGAGAAAGTTTATATCCATGCATTCTTAGACGGCCGCGATGTTGGACCACAAACAGCAAAAGGTTATATCGATGCAACGAATGAAGTAATTAAAGAAACAGGAGTAGGACAATTCGCGACTATCTCTGGTCGTTATTACTCTATGGACCGTGACAAGCGTTGGGATCGCGTAGAAAAATGTTACAGTGCTATGGTGAATGGTGAAGGACCTACTTATAAATCGGCAGAAGAGTGTGTAGAAGACTCTTATGCTAACGGTATCTATGATGAATTCGTATTGCCGTCTGTAATTGTTAACGAAGATAACACGCCAGTTGCAACAATCAATGATGATGATGCAGTTATCTTCTATAACTTCCGTCCAGACCGTGCAATTCAAATTGCTCGTGTATTTACAAACGAAGACTTCCGTGAGTTCGATCGTGGTGAAAAAGTACCTCACATTCCAGAATTCGTATGTATGACACACTTCAGTGAAACTGTAGATGGATACGTGGCATTCAAGCCAATGAACCTTGATAACACTTTAGGTGAAGTTGTTGCGCAAGCGGGATTAAAGCAACTTCGCATCGCGGAAACTGAAAAGTATCCGCACGTTACATTCTTCTTTAGCGGTGGTCGTGAGGCTGAATTCCCAGGAGAAGAACGTATCTTAATTAACTCACCAAAGGTTGCAACGTATGACTTGAAACCTGAAATGAGCATTTACGAAGTAACGGACGCTTTAGTAAATGAAATCGAAAATGATAAACATGATGTTATCATTCTTAACTTTGCGAACTGTGATATGGTTGGCCATTCTGGGATGATGGAACCAACAATTAAAGCAGTAGAAGCAACTGACGAATGTTTAGGAAAAGTTGTAGAAGCGATTCTTGCAAAAGATGGTGTAGCACTTATTACTGCTGACCATGGTAATGCTGATCAGGAGTTAACTGCTGATGGTGGTCCTATGACAGCTCATACAACTAACCCGGTTCCTTTCATCGTTACAAAAAATGATGTAGAGCTTCGTGAAGGTGGTATTTTAGGAGATATCGCTCCAACAATGCTTACACTTTTAAATGTGGAACAACCGAAAGAAATGACAGGTAAAACAATTATTAAATAATTTGCTTATATAAAAAGGAGAGAATTTATTATGTCAACAATTATTGATGTTTATGCTCGCGAAGTCCTTGACTCTCGTGGTAACCCAACTGTAGAAGTAGAAGTTTACACAGAAAGCGGCGCTTTCGGACGCGCTATCGTACCAAGTGGTGCATCTACTGGTGAGCACGAAGCAGTAGAATTACGTGACGGTGACAAATCTCGTTACCTTGGTAAAGGTGTTGTTAACGCAGTAAACAACGTTAACGAAATTATCGCTCCAGAAATCGCTGGTTTCGATGTAACTGACCAAGCTGGTATCGACCGTGCTATGATCGAATTAGATGGCACTCCAAACAAAGGTAAACTAGGCGCTAACGCTATCCTTGGTGTATCTATGGCAGTAGCTCACGCAGCAGCTGACTTCGTAGGTCTTCCATTATACCGTTACCTTGGTGGATTCAATGCAAAACAATTACCAACTCCAATGATGAACATCATCAACGGTGGTTCTCACGCTGATAACAACGTTGACTTCCAAGAGTTCATGATCTTACCAGTTGGTGCTCCAACATTCAAAGAATCAATCCGTATGGGTGCTGAAGTATTCCATGCACTTAAAGCTGTATTACATGACAAAGGTCTTAACACTGCAGTAGGTGACGAAGGTGGATTCGCTCCAAACCTTGGTTCTAACCGTGAAGCTTTAGAAGTAATCATCGAAGCTATCGAAAAAGCTGGTTACAAAGCTGGCGAGAACGTATTCTTAGGAATGGACGTTGCTTCTTCTGAGTTCTACAACAAAGAAACTGGTAAATATGACCTTGCAGGCGAAGGCCGTACTGGCTTAACTTCTGCAGAAATGGTTGATTTCTATGAAGAGCTTTGCAAAGACTTCCCAATTATCTCTATCGAAGATGGTTTAGACGAAAACGACTGGGATGGTCACAAATTATTAACTGAGCGTATCGGTGATAAAGTACAATTAGTTGGTGATGATTTATTCGTAACTAACACTCAAAAACTTGCTGAAGGTATCGAAAAAGGTATCTCTAACTCAATCTTAATTAAAGTTAACCAAATCGGTACTTTAACTGAGACTTTCGAAGCTATCGAAATGGCTAAACGTGCTGGTTACACAGCAGTTGTATCTCACCGTTCTGGTGAAACTGAAGATGCTACAATCGCTGACATCGCAGTTGCAACTAACGCTGGCCAAATCAAAACTGGTTCTATGAGCCGTACTGACCGTATTGCTAAGTACAACCAATTATTACGCATCGAAGACGAACTAGGCGAAATCGCTGTTTACGATGGTATCAAATCTTTCTATAACATCAAACGATAATTGTAGAAAATAAACGACAGACCGTGAGAAATCACGGTCTGTTTTTTTATGCTAAAATTGTTCACCCGTCATAAGTGACATGAAATGTTTGAAGAAGCGGTTATAGTCAAAATCAATTGCGATTTGATGAACCGGCCAATCAATAAATGGCTTCTGGTTCACTAGAGAGCGAAATTCCCCTATGCTTGCTCCTTGTGCAGAGGATTCTGTCATGACAACAATAGGTGATTTATGATACGTGAACATAGAGTTATCAAATAAAGCGAGTATTGGCATTGTGTCATGGAAGGGGCTCCCCTTTAAATGTGGTAGGGCGTCTTTATAATATCCGTAGTAATAATGATCAAATAACGGTTTGACAAGTGGAGCTTTTCCTTTTGCCTCAATGTATTCTGCCATTTCTGGTGTAATGACGGAATATTGGGTAACGTTTAATGGGTATATGTACATGTTAACTGCGGATTGAAGGACTATATTAGCAGCAGTAGGATCGCCATAAAAGTTTGCTTCGGAAATAGGGGTAACATTACCAGGATGTAAAAAGGCACCGCCCATTACGTAGTAAGGTTTAATTTGTTTCATTAACTGTTTGCACATGATAAACAAAATTGCTAGGGAGGTAAGTCTTCCTAAACTCACAATGATTAATTCATCTTTATACTGTTCAATAAGAGGAATGACTTCAAAAAAATTCTCCATTTCTCCGTTAGTCACATTCACCTTTGGAATAATTGGACCGAGCCCCTGTTTCCCATGTACATCCGTAAAAAACGCAGGTGGGGCACCAGTAAGGGGACGTTCTGAACCACCGAATATCTTGATATTTCTATTCTTTGTTTCGTTATTAAAAAAATGAGCATTTTCTACGGCCATTTTTTTTGGAACATTGCCGTAATCAGCAACGATACCGACGATTTCTATTTCATCGATAAAGAATGCTAAGAGGAGAGCCATCGTATCATCAATCCCAGGATCACAAAAAATGAGAACTTTTTTGGGCATATGTTCACCACCTATCTTGTTTATCCGGTACAAATCCGCTTGGTGAGGGCTAATAATTAATGGGGATGAGGAAAACCTCAATGATTAAAGTTTCACTTTATATATATGTAAGTTTAAGGATAAAAAGATTATTTTATTGAAATAATAGTCTTTTAAATTCAGAAAATAAAAACTTTTTATATTAGGTCAAGGTTTTTGACGTAATTTTCGTTTAGAAATGCAGTCATATCAAGGTTGTAAGCGTATAACATAGGCTGTTTTTGCTGTCAAGTTGATAAATTGCAGCTTTTTACAATTTATACTATGATAAAGATATTAACAGAAGATCGTATAAACATGAGGGATGATGAACATGAAATTTACAAAGATTCTTGTCCAAATTGCTGCTCTTTACGTGTTTTATATGGTTGGAACTTGGGTGCAAGAAATGTTAAATATTCCGATTCCAGGAAGTTTGATTGGAATGTTCCTCTTACTTGTTTTACTTAGCCTAAAAGTTCTTCCAGTGAAATGGTTCGATTTAGGAGCAGAAACACTCGTTGCTATTATGCCGTTTTTATTAATTCCGCCAACGCTTGGCCTAATGAATTACGGTGCTTTTTTTATGAGTAAAGGAATTTCTCTTTTCATTACAGTTGTAGCGAGTACATTTTTAATTATTATTGTCGCAGGACATACAGGACAATATCTTGCGAATAGGAAGGAAAGAGAGTCGCGATGAGCCAAATATTAATCGGAATCGGTTGGGTTCTTTTTACGGTGCTATTATATCAATTATCTAAAAAAATCTATAAATTATTTCCAACACCATTCACCATTCCAATGCTTGTAGCAACTGGATTAATGGCTTTCCTATTTATCGTGCTTGATATACCATATCAACATTATATGGAAAGTGGTGGTGGCTGGATTGCAAAGCTACTTGGACCCGGTGTTGTAGCATTTGCAATTCCTCTTTATAAACAACGTCATGTTCTGCAAAAATATGTTGTACCGATTGCTGGCGGGGTATTAGTAGGTACAACAGTTGCAATCGCTAGTGATTTTGCGATTGCTTCACTTATGGGAACGGATAAAAGCTTAATCTTATCGTCATTACCAAAATCGGTGACAATGCCAGTTGCGATGAGTGTTTCAGAGCAAGTCGGTGGTGTACCTTCCTTAACAGCAGCTTTCGTTGTTATCGCAGGTATTACTGGAACGATTACAGGCCCACTTTTATTAAAATGGAGCCGTGTTACAAACTCAGTTGGTAAAGGTATCGGATTTGGATGTGCTTCTCATATTATGGGCGTGATGAGAGCGATGAAAAATAACGAACATGAAGGTGTTATTGGATCGGTAACAATGACATTAACAGCAATTTTGACATGTTTACTTGGACCGTTATTTGCGATGATGTTTATGTAATAGAAGAAAAGCGAGAGCGCCTCTATAGCTCTCGCTTTTCTATAGAATTTATGCTACAGTTACAATAACTGAATCTTTGTAGGAGGTACGCCAAGTGCATACGTTATTATCAGTTTTACTTATTATTGTATCGATTTTAATGATTGTTATGGTACTTATGCAATCTAGTAATAGCTCAGGCCTTTCAGGTGCAATTTCAGGCGGTGCGGAGCAATTATTTGGTAAGCAAAAGGCACGTGGAATTGAAGCGGTATTAAACCGTATTACAATTGTTTTAGCTGTATTGTTCTTTGTATTAACAATTGGTGTTACGTACTTCAATTTATAGAATTGAAAGAAGAAGCGTTAGTAAGTTGTACTAATGGTTCTTCTTTTTTGTTATTTGAAAAAAGTTTCTAATTAGATTATAGAAATACAAATATGGTACACTAGATATAGAAAGAATACGACTAGATTACAGAAGAGAAAGAGGAGAAATACATGATGAAATTAGCATCTCCGAAACCATTTACATTTGAGGGTGGAGACCGCGCTGTTTTATTACTACATGGATTCACAGGGAACTCAGCTGATGTACGTATGTTAGGGCGTTTCTTAGAAAAGAAAGGCTATACTTGTCATGCGCCAATTTATAAAGGGCACGGTGTACCACCAGAAGAGCTTGTTCATACAGGGCCTACAGATTGGTGGCAAGATGTAACGGAGGCATATCAGCTTTTAAAAGATAAAGGTTTTGAGAAAATTGCTGTTGTTGGATTGTCACTTGGCGGCGTATTTTCTTTAAAATTAGGTTATACAGTACCGGTTTTAGGTGTAGTACCAATGTGTGCACCGATGTATATTAAGAGCGAAGAAACGATGTACCAAGGTATATTGGCATATGCCCGCGAATATAAAAAACGTGAGCAAAAATCACCTGAACAAATTGAACAAGAAATGTTGGAATTCCAAAAGACACCGATGAATACATTAAAAGCATTACAACAATTAATTGCTGACGTACGTAACAATGTGGATATGATTTATGCGCCAACATTTGTTGTACAAGCACGTCATGACGAAATGATTAATACAGATAGTGCTAACATTATTTATAACGGTGTAGAATCTACGTTAAAAGACATTAAATGGTATGAAGACTCTACGCATGTCATTACACTTGATAAACAACGTGACGAGCTACATGAGGATGTATATAACTTCTTGGAGCAACTAGATTGGTAAGATCTAGTTGCCTCTTTTTTTCATAAGGAATTTTTTGTGAAAACTGTAAAAATCATAAGGGGAGTATTGAAGTTTCACTTTATACATCCCCTATCTTTCGGATACACTAAATAATATAAGGTTTTAAAGGAGGTATTTTTGCTTGGAAGAAATCATACAAGAACATATTGATAAGTTGTTATTATTTATGAGAGAAGAAGCGTATAAACCGCTAACGATACAAGAGTTAGAAGAGGCATTTGGAATTGAAGGTTCTGAGGGTTTTAAAGATTTTGTAAAGGCACTTGTAACGATGGAAGAGAAGGGACTTGTTATTCGTACACGTAGCAACCGTTACGGTCTTCCTGAAAAGATGAATTTAGTAAGAGGTAAGTTAATTGGACATGCACGTGGTTTTGCATTCGTTGTACCAGACGAGAAGAAAACGGGAGACGATGATCTTTTCATCCCGCCTACAGAATTAAACGGTGCACTTCATGGCGATACAGTATTAGCACGCCTTAGTTCTCAATCGAGCGGTTCGCGTCAAGAAGGTTCAATTGTACGCATTTTAGAGCGTGGAACGAAAGAACTAGTTGGTACATATACAGAATCGAAAAACTTTGGATTCGTTATACCTGACAATAAGCGCTGGACGAGTGATATCTTTATCTTGAAAAGCGCATCGATGGGTGCTGTAGAAGGTCATAAAGTAGTTGTGAAAATTACGAGCTATCCAGAGAATCGTTTAAGTGCAGAAGGTGAAGTTATTCAAATTCTAGGTCATAAAAATGATCCAGGAGTAGATATTTTATCTGTCATTCATAAACATCATTTACCTTTAGCATTCCCTGAGGAAGTGATGGAGCATGCAAACAGTGTACCAGAAACGATTTCAGAAGAAGATTTAAAAGATCGCCGCGACCTGCGCGATCAAATGATCGTAACGATTGATGGTGCAGATGCGAAAGACTTAGATGATGCTGTTACAGTAACGAAGCTTGAGAACGGTAACTACAAGCTAGGCGTTCACATTGCGGATGTAAGTCATTACGTTCAAGAAGGCTCTCCAATTGATGTTGAAGCAGCGGAAAGAGCGACGAGTGTATATCTTGTTGACCGTGTAATCCCGATGATTCCGCATCGTCTATCTAACGGTATTTGTTCATTAAATCCGAAAGTAGACCGTCTGACGTTATCTTGTGAAATGGAAATCAACAACTTAGGTGATGTTGTTAAACACGAGATTTTCCAAAGTGTGATTAAAACGGCAGAGCGTATGACGTATGCTGACGTAAGAAGCATTTTAGAAGATGAGAACGAAGAGTTAATTAAGCGTTATGAGCCGCTCGTACCGATGTTTAAAGAGATGGGTCAATTGGCACAAATTTTACGTGAAAAACGTATGCGCCGTGGTGCAATTGACTTTGACTTTAAAGAAGCGAAAGTATTAGTGGATGAAGAAGGAAAACCGACTGATGTTGTTATGCGTGATCGTTCTGTTTCAGAGAAGTTAATTGAAGAATTTATGCTTGTTGCGAATGAAACAGTAGCAGAGCACTTCCACTGGATGAACGTACCGTTTATGTACCGTGTCCATGAAGATCCGAAAGAAGATAAGCTTGAGCGTTTCTTCGAGTTTGTAACGAACTTCGGATATGCGGTAAAAGGACGTGCGAATGAAGTGCACCCTCGTGCGCTGCAACAAATTCTTGAAATGGTTCAAGGACAGCCAGAAGAAGTAGTTATTTCAACAGTTATGCTTCGTTCTATGAAGCAAGCTCGTTACGATGCGGATAGTTTAGGACATTTCGGTTTATCAACTGAGTTCTACACACATTTCACATCACCAATTCGTCGTTACCCAGATACAATCGTTCATAGATTAATTCGTGAATACATTATTAATGGTAAAGTCGACAACGAAACGCAAGCAAAATGGCGTGAAAAATTACCTGAGATTGCAGAGCACTCTTCTAATATGGAACGCCGTGCTGTTGAAGCAGAGCGTGAAACAGATGAGATGAAAAAAGCAGAGTATATGGTTGATAAGATCGGTGAAGAGTATGACGGTATGATTAGTTCTGTAACAAACTTCGGTTTATTCGTAGAGCTTCCAAATACAATTGAAGGTCTTGTACACGTTAGCTACTTAACGGATGATTACTACCGTTATGACGAGCAACATTTCGCTATGATCGGAGAACGTACAGGAAACGTATTCCGCATCGGTGATGAAATTACAATTCGCGTTATTAACGTAAACAAAGACGAGCGTGCAATCGACTTTGAAATCGTTGGCATGAAAGGCACACCTCGCCGTAAGTTCAAAGATCGTCCAGTCGTTATCGAACAGCCAAGAACAGGCAGAAAGAAACGCGGTGGACGTAGCGAGCGCAGTAATGAGCGCGGCGGTGAACGTGGCACAGGTAGAAAATTTGACCGTGGTGGCAAAGGAAAAGGAAGAGGATCTGCATCTGCATCCGCTTCTGCTAGCCAGCCAGGAAAAAAAGATGGTAACGGTAAGAAGAAAAAAGCATTCTTCGAAAACGTACCAGGATTCAAGAAGAAAAAGAAAAAGCGTAAGTAAGAAAAGAGTGGCTTCGCTTTGATGAAAAGCGGGGCCGTTTTCTTTTTTCTTCGTGGCTTGAGAGCGAGCCACTTTCGCTTTTAATGGAATCCAGCTACAGTGGCTAGAATGTTCGGCGGCTTCACTTCTTCCCGAGAGGCAAAGAGCGCCTCAAGGTCAGAAGCTCCATCCACCTCACATTCTGAGCGAGCCACTTTCGCTTTTTATTAACATTTGTTACAATAGTAAAAATAGAGGAGGGACGTTATATGCCAAAGGGTACAGGTAAGGTTATTGCACAGAATAAAAAAGCATTTCATGATTATTTCATCGAAGAAACATACGAAGCAGGGCTTGTCCTTCAAGGAACGGAAATTAAGTCAATTCGCGCTGGACGCGTAAACTTGAAAGATGCGTTTGCACGTGTACATAATGGTGAAGTATGGGTTCATAATATGCACATTAATACGTACGAACAAGGGAATCGTTTCAACCATGATCCACTTCGTACGAGAAAATTACTTCTGCATAAAAAAGAAATTGATAAGCTAGCGGGCGCTGCGAAAGAAACAGGTTACGCATTAGTTCCACTTAGAATTTATTTGAAAAATGGATTTGCAAAGATGGCACTTGGTTTAGCAAAAGGTAAGAAGCAATACGATAAACGTCACGATTTAAAAGAGAAAGAAGCTAAACGTGAAATTGCACGCGCGTTCCGTGATCGCCAAAAGATGTAATACAGATATTTACATTTGTAAAATGGAGCGCGTATGTTATAATAACTTATGTAAGGTTGTTGCACATTGAAAAACAGCTCTTAGTAGCTATCACGATATTTTCTTCGTATGCTCCATTTTTATCATGGGGACGTTACGGATTCGACAGGGATAGTTCGAGCTTAGGTTGCGAGTCGAGGGGATCGGCCTCGTTAAAACGTCAAAGCCTATAATTGGCAAACAAAACAATCTTTCTTTAGCTGCTTAATTGCACTAAAGGTTCCTCCCTCCATCGTCCATGTGGTAGGGTAAGGGACTCAAACTAAGTGGACTACGCCGGAGTTCGCCGTCTGAGGACAAAGGAAGAGAACAACCAGACTAGCAACTTGGAAGCCTGTCGATAGGCCGAAGAGTTCGCGAAATGCTAATATATCGACTACACTCGTAGAAGCTTAAGTGCCGATATTTTTGGACGTGGGTTCGACTCCCACCGTCTCCACCAATACATATTTGGTGGTTTTTTATTTTGTATAATATGAACCATAATTTTGCCAGGTTGGTGAGGTTATGGTTCTTTTTGTTTGTGGTTTTATAGAATGCTGAAGTTGATGGGACGGTATCCCTGAAAGAGAGAATAAAAAATGGTTATTGATGATAAGCGGGTAGATACTATAGCAGATTGTAAACGCTCAATTGTTAAGTAGTTATTATTTTTTTACTTTATTCGAATCTTCATATGTTTTGTGTTTTTATCCATACCTATTGTAAGATTATATAGAGTTCTCCTAATAAACTGTTTTAATGGATTATTTAGGGGTTTTAAATTTATAAATCTTAAATTATTTTTTCGGGATAATTTTTTTATCTAAATAATTTATATTGAAGTAGAGGTGAACCATCGGTGAAGCAGGTGTTGGTGATTAAAAATGAACGGTCTTCAGCAAAGAAAATCGTAAGCGGTTTAACGCAAGAGGGCCATTTCATTTTAAAACTTCACAATGAAAACCAAGGTTTAAATATAGCATATGAGCAAGATTGGGATATTATCATATTGGATTGGGATTCATTAAGTATATCGGGACCAGAAATTTGTAGACAAATACGACTTGTTAAAACGACACCAATCATTATTGTGACCAACAATATTTCTAGCGAGGATTGCATAGCAGGGTTACAAGCAGGAGCAGATGATTATATTAGAAAACCATTTGTGAAGGAAGAATTAGTAGCGAGAGTTCAAGCTATTTTAAGAAGAAGTGACTATAACCAGCAAAATGAGACAAACTTTTTTCAGTTTAAAGATCTCTTTGTTGATGCATCTAGCAATATTGTGAAAAAAGGTGGCAAAAATCTCTCGCTTACGAAGCGCGAGTACGATTTACTTGTATTTTTAATTAAGAATAAAAATACGATATTAAGCCGTGAAATGCTTTTGAATCAAGTTTGGGGATATGACGTAGTAGTAAATCCGAATGTAGTAGACTTATATATTGGGTATGTAAGAAAAAAGCTAAAGTGCGAGAAGAAAGATAGATATATTCAAACGATACATGGCAGAGGCTATTCAATGGTTGAATGATAAAAATAAGATAATAAAGTAGTTTCTGTGAAATATTAGCTATTACTGCGCGTATTTTGTAAGGGAAGGTCTCTGTCCCGTATTTGTTGAGAAAGTATTTAATGAAGGTTAATCAACAGTCCTGACCGCACATATTACTTTTTATGCTTGATTTTATGAATTCATACGATTCACAAGATTTTCACAGAATTAATGACTATACTAATTAACAGGATGTTCAAATGAAAATGATTATCAATAGCGATTCAATTGAATAAAAGTTACCTTCTAATTCAATCTATGGATGTCATCATTTTCGAAATAAATCACACTATAAGGAGTATACATATGAAAAAATCTATGCTTTTAAAATTAGTGAGTATTCTAGCAATTTTTACTTTAATGTTAGTGGCTTGCTCAGATTCAAGTAAAGAAACTTCGAAGGCTAATAATAAAGATAATGGTAATGATAAGCCAAAAACGGTTGAAATCACTGATGCTCATGGAACTGTTAAAGTACCTGTAAACCCAAAGAATGTAGTTGCTTTGGATAACAGAACTTTTGAAACTTTATCTGATTGGGGAATTAAATTAGTGGCTGCTCCAAAGGATATCATGCCTGCTGATTCAGCATATAAAAAGGATGAAAAAGTTCAAAATATTGGAAATCACCGCGAACCAAATCTTGAAATTATTGCAGCGGCAAACCCTGACCTTGTAATCGTTGGTCAAAGATTTGCTGATCATTACGAAGAAATCAAAAAATTAGTGCCAAATGCAGCTGTTATTGATCTTAATTTTGATGTTTCTGAGAAATCTACTACGCCTGGAAAAAATTTAGTAGATGGACTTAAAAATTCTACAACTACTCTAGGAAAAATCTTTGATAAAGATAAAGAAGCTAAACAATTAGTAGCTGATTTCGATAAATCTATTGAAAAAGCAAAATCTGCTTATAACGGAAAAGATAAAGTTATGAGTGTTATCGTTACTGGTGGAAATATTGGCTTTGCTGCTCCACATTCTGGTCGCGTTTGGGGACCTATGTATGACATTTTCGGTTGGACTCCAGCATTAGAAGTTTCGAATTCTACTGCAGGTCATAAAGGTGATGACGTTTCTGTTGAAGCTATTGCACAAACAAATCCTGATTGGCTTTTCGTATTAGATCGTGATGCTGCAACATCTGATGCAGCTAAGTCAGCTCCAGCTAAGGATGTTATTTCTAAATCACCAGCTCTTCAAAACACAACTGCTGTTTCTAAAAAACAAGTTATTTATGCACCAGAAGATACTTACACAAATGAATCAATTCAAACTTATATAGAGTTATTTGGAAATCTTGCAAAAACTTTAGCTAAGTAGTGTAAAGGGGTACGAAACAGTGTCAAAAAATATGATTTCTAGGGTTGAGAATATTTCTCAACCCCAGTTTTATAATCAAAATAAAATATGGACAAAACCTTTTATAATAGCGATTGTAGTTGTTATAATTTTAGGGATTATATCACTGTTTACTGGAGTTTATGATATACGTGGACAAGAGGACGGAATGGAGATGTTTTTCATCACTCGTGTTCCGAGAACAGTTGCATTAATGCTTACTGGAGCTGCAATGGCGATGGCAGGGCTCGTCATGCAACTCATTACACAGAATCGCTTTGTTGAACCTACTACAACGGGGACGATTGAATGGTCAGGCTTAGGCCTGCTTTTTGTGTATTTACTATTTCCTGCCCCGACTTTAGTTCAAAGAATGACTGGTGCAATCATTTTTTCTTTTATAGGAACTATGATTTTCTTTCTATTTTTAAGAAGAGTTAAGCTTCGTTCGTCTTTAATTGTTCCGATTATTGGATTGATGCTTGGAGCAGTAATTTCTGCAGTGTCTACTTTTTTAGGACTCCTTTTTCAAAAGACGCAAAGTATTGAAACTTGGTTTGTAGGTTCATTTGCTAACATTCAGGTGGGAAGATATGAATATTTATGGCTGATTGTTATCATTACTTTTCTTATTTTTATGTATGCTAATAGATTGACTTTAGCTGGACTAGGAGAAGATGTCGCAACAAGTCTTGGAGTTAATTACAATAGAATTGTTCTTTTTGGGACTGCTCTTATCTCTGTTGCAGTTGGAATTGTTGCAGCTGTTATTGGACACTTACCTTTCTTAGGATTAATTGTGCCAAATATCGTTTCAATGTTTAGAGGTGATGATCTTAGGAGTAATTTACCTTGGGTTTGTGTGATCGGAATGGGATCAATAACTGCCTGTGACATCATTTCTCGAACAATTATACAGCCTTTTGAATTACCTGTTTCTTTAATACTTGCAACAGTGGGAGCAGTCGTGTTTATTACTATTTTATTGAGAAAAAGAAAACCAAGGAGGCTACGATGATCACATTAGAATATAGAAAAAAAGAAAATGTCGAAATCGATTCTAGCCTTCATAATGAAAGTAGATCAGCTAGCGCTTTTCGGTCTAAGAAGGAAGCAAGACGTTATTGGATTTTACTGATAACATTGATTGCTTTAGGTCTTCTTTCTTCATATGGACTTTTAGTTTATAACAATCCAGTTCCGATAGATTCACCTTCTTTTATCCCAGTCGTTAAGAGAAGGATAGTAGCTATTGTTGCAATGATTATTGCTGCGGTTTGCCATAGCTTGTCGACAGTTGCTTTCCAATCTATTACGAATAATAAAATTATTACTCCTTCACTTTTAGGTTTCGAATCACTTTATTCAGCAATTCAAACGAGTACAGTATTCTTCTTTGGTGCTAGTGCGTTAATAAATTTTAATGGAATTGGATCATTTTTATTCCAAGTTGTTGTTATGGTCTTCATGAGTTTAATACTTTATGGATGGTTACTTTCCGGTAAATACGGGAATTTACAACTTATGCTTTTAGTTGGAATTATTATTGGTACCGGGCTAAATTCTGTGTCAACTTTCATGAGAAAACTACTTGCGCCTTCAGAATTTGATATTTTACAAGCAAGATTATTTGGTTCTGTTAATCATGCAGATCCTGCATATTTTCCTATTGTAATTCCTATGATCATAATTGTAGCGGTATTAATTTTTGCTCATTCTAAGAATTTGAATGTTTTGTCACTAGGAAAAGATGTTGCTACTTCTTTTGGAGTTAAATATCAACCTAGTGTAATTTATACGCTTGTATTAGTAGCTATTTTGATGTCTATTTCAACAGCTCTAATTGGGCCACTTACTTTCTACGGCTTTTTAGTAGCAACTTTGAGTTATCAGGCGGCGTCAACTTATGATCATAGATATATTTTCCCAATGGCTTTTGCTATAGGATTTTTAATAATGACGAGCGCATACTTTTTAATGTATCATGTATTCCATGCTCAAGGTGTAGTTTCAGTTATTATTGAATTATTTGGTGGAATCATATTCTTAACTATAGTTTTAAGGAAGAGGGCTTTATGATAAAAATTGATAATGTTAAAAAGTTCTATACTGATAAGGTAAAAATAGGACCTTTGGATATTGAAATACCAAAAGCAGGCTTTACTTCTTTAATTGGACCAAATGGTGCTGGAAAGTCAACGACACTTTTGATGATTGGCAGACTTTTAGATATGGATGAAGGCCAAATTCAGGTAGCAAATATGGATGTTTCTGAATCTAAATCGAAAGACTTAGCAAAAGTTTTGACTATATTGCGACAAGAAAATCATTTTGTAACTAGGCTTACAGTTAGACAATTAGTTGGATTTGGGCGCTTTCCTTATTCAAAGGGAAGATTGACTAAAGAAGATGAGGTTATCATTTCTAAATATATCGATTTCTTAGATTTAACTAGTTTAGAGAATAGATATTTAGATGAGCTTTCTGGTGGTCAAAGACAAAGGGCATATGTAGCGATGGTATTGTGCCAAGAGACGGAATATGTACTTTTGGACGAACCTCTGAACAACCTTGATGTTGCTCGTTCTGTTCAAATGATGGAGCATTTAAGACGTGCAGCTAATGAATTTGGAAGAACAATTTTGACTGTTATGCATGACATAAATTTTGCAGCTAAATACTCGGATAAAATTTGTGCTATGAAAGATGGACAAATTGCTGCTTTTGGAACAGTAGAAGAGGTTATGGACTCAACACTTTTGACAGATATTTTTGAAACAAAAATAGAAATTATTAATGGTCCTTATGGGCCAATCGCAGTTTATTAGTTATAAAATGTGAAAAAATACTGTAGCTTGCGTAGATTATGCAAGCCACTCTAGTTGAAGTTGCTGTCTGTATTTTATAGGCAGCAGCTTTTTTTATGTGATTACTTATAAAATGCAAAAGAATACTTCACCTTTTCAAGTATGTACCAAACGAAAAAAATATCTCTGTATAACTTTTTAAAAGAATTCAGCTTGTTTTTTTATATGTAATATTGCATATCAGAGTGTATTGATAAAAGTGTAAGGGGTCACTATAATGAGGGCATAAAGATAAATCAAAATTTCGTAGCAATAAAAAGGAGGAAATAATATGGAAATCGCAATGGCAGTTTTAAAATTTGTAGGTGGCGTAATCCCGTTAATTCAAGAACTTTTAAAAGCATTTATGTAAGTTTATTAGTTAGCTATCATTTATCAATCATTATCATATTTTACTAAAAAAAGAACGGGGTGATTTTTCTGAATATTAAGAAAAACACTAAAAGAAGAAAGTTCCTTGCATGTTTATTAGTTAGTCTATGCACTATTAATTATTCATCTATTTCCTTCGCAGAAACACAAGCAAGTAATGCAACTGATGTAACCAAAAATGCTAGTGGCATTGATACTGGTATAGCAAATCTTAAATATAATAATCAAGAGGTTTTAGCTGTAAATGGTGATAAAGTAGAAAGTTTTGTTCCGAAAGAAAGTATCAATTCAAATGGTAAATTTGTAGTAGTGGAACGCGAGAAAAAATCACTTACAACGTCACCAGTCGATATTTCAATTATTGATTCTGTAGTGAATCGCACGTATCCAGGAGCTGTACAACTTGCAAATAAAGCTTTTGCAGACAATCAACCAAGTTTATTAGTGGCTAAGAGAAAGCCTTTGAATATTAGTATAGACTTACCGGGCATGAGAAAAGAAAATACAATCACTGTCCAAAATCCGACATATGGTAATGTAGCTGGAGCAGTAGACGATTTAGTATCTACTTGGAATGAAAAGTATTCTACAACACATACGTTACCTGCAAGAATGCAGTATACGGAATCTATGGTTTATAGTAAATCACAAATAGCAAGTGCTCTTAATGTTAACGCTAAATATCTTGATAACAGTCTAAACATTGATTTTAATGCGGTTGCAAATGGAGAGAAAAAAGTGATGGTAGCGGCGTATAAGCAAATATTTTATACGGTAAGTGCTGAACTACCTAACAATCCATCCGACCTTTTTGATAATAGCGTTACTTTTGACGAGTTAACTCGAAAAGGCGTAAGTAATTCGGCTCCACCTGTTATGGTTTCAAATGTAGCTTATGGTAGAACGATTTATGTAAAATTAGAAACAACATCTAAGAGCAAAGATGTACAAGCTGCTTTTAAAGCCTTACTTAAGAATAACAGCGTTGAAACAAGTGGACAGTATAAAGATATTTTTGAAGAAAGTACCTTTACTGCTGTAGTATTAGGCGGAGATGCGAAAGAGCATAACAAGGTTGTTACTAAAGATTTCAATGAAATCCGAAATATCATTAAAGATAATGCTGAATTAAGTCTTAAAAATCCAGCATACCCAATTTCATATACAAGCACTTTCTTAAAAGATAATGCAACTGCTGCTGTTCATAACAATACAGATTATATTGAGACGACAACTACAGAATATTCAAGTGCTAAAATGACACTTGATCATTACGGTGCTTACGTTGCTCAATTTGATGTATCTTGGGATGAATTCACATTTGACCAAAAGGGTAACGAAGTATTAACACATAAAACATGGGATGGTAGCGGAAAAGACAAAACGGCTCATTACTCTACAGTTATCCCTCTTCCACCGAACTCAAAAAATATAAAAATTGTAGCAAGAGAATGTACAGGTCTTGCATGGGAATGGTGGAGAACAATTATTAATGAACAAAATGTTCCATTAACAAATGAAATAAAAGTTTCAATTGGAGGAACAACATTATACCCAACAGCTAGTATTAGTCATTAAGTATAAAACAAGCGCCCTATAAGTAGGGCGCTTTTTACTTGGTCACAAATTTTATTTTGTATCGGTATGTTTTTAAGTTTTGTAAATCATCAACTATAAGGTGGGAATATTGTGCAGAAGAAAAGCTACATGTTTTTCGTCTTTTCGTTCTCTTGCTTAATAAGAAAGATCCTGTAACTCAGTACAGGATCTTTAATCAAACGTTTTTAAAAGCTAAATTGTGGTTTCATATCACCTTTATAAGGTTCATGTTCAACAAATATAGTTATATCCTTACCAGCTTGGTCTTTACCAGTTCTCTTATACGTAAATTTATTCTTATTTAGTTCAGTAAGTTCAAGAGCAGCACCGTATTTGTTATTTCCAATTGAAACATGGGCTCTTATTTTATTTTCGTGTACAACATCGAAGTAGCCATAATCACCGCGGCTTTGACCTGTTTCGCTATTGAAAAACTCATATTTATTAGATTTGTCATCAAATTTTGCTAGACTTATAAAATTCGAATTAAACTGTGTTACATCGTTACCAGCTTCGTCTAATACCTTTGTTCCGTGCCAAAGGGTACCGCCCAAAATTTTATCTCCATCAACGTTTTTAACAATATCTCCTGTAGTCGTGTTCAGCTGCTTGTCCGGATCAGTGAAAGAAAGTTCTTTTTCTTTATATGGAACATGTTCAACGAAAACTTCTACATCTTTACCGTTAGCGTCTTTCCCTATTCGTTTATAAGTAAATACATTTTTATTTAGTTTTGTCATGTCAACGACAGCTTGATACTTCATTGATTCTGAAATTAATATTCTCTTTTTCCCATCATTTGTGATAAAGAAAGTTCCTTTATCGCCACGACTTGCACCTGTTTTAGCATCAAAAAATTCATATCTGCCGGACTTCGCATCATATTTTGCAAGACCAATGAAGTTTGCATTCTCTTTTGTTAAGTCATTCTTATCTTTGTCATACACTCGTGTACCTTGCCAATTTGTCTCGCTAAGAATATTAGCCATTTTTTGCCCTTTAGTTAATTTATTTTCCTTTTTTGTTTCTTTAGCAACTTGTTCTTGCTTTTGTTTCCCATGATTTTCTTCAGCTTTAGTACCAGCACACCCTGTTAATGCTAATGTGAATCCGAGCAGTACGGATGATAGTGCTTTTGTTTTTTTGTTCATGTTTTATCGTCTCCTTATTTTATGATTTCAAGTAGTACGGTTAGCGATTATAGTAGCAGTGCGTCATATATAAACTTAATTGCTACGTTTCTTATGTTAATCCCCGACTATAAACTGCCTCTAAATAAAACATTAAAAAAAGATAAACTAATTCCTAAAAAATGTTCATATTTATAAAAAATTGCTAGCTTGCTGTAGTGCCTACGAGTAATCCCAAAAATACATTGTAAAGAAGAAGGAAAGCCACTAACAATAATGTAATTGCTAATAGAGCTAATCGATTGTAGTGCAAAACTTTTGAGGAAAACTGTAAGGAAAATGAAGATTTTATAGAATTCGCTTCGTATAGGAAGGGGATGCCCATGTTTGATTCAACAGATTTTAAGATTATACAATTACTACAAGAAAACGCTAGAATGAACTGGAAGGAAATTGGGGAGATAGTACATTTGACTGGCCAGGCTGTTGGGAAACGAATTAATAAATTAGAAGAGGCAGGTGTCATTCAAAAATATACGATAAATATTGACAGGGCTAAGCTAGAAGGTTCTATTATGACCTTTGTTACACTATTTTTGCATGCACCGCACTATCATAATCAAATTCAAAACTTTTTTGAAAAAATGGACGTAATTACTGAAATGTATCGTATAAGCGGCGATGGGTGCTATGTCATGACTCTTCACACATCTTCGCATCAGCAATTAGAAGAGGCTCTTGCAGATGTTTTACATTATGGTGATTATCGTATAAATACTGTTATTAAGACAATTGAAAAAAAGAAAGGATAAGATACTTATCCTTTCTTTTCTCATATGGAACTGTAATTCTTTATTTGCTTTTGTTTATAAAACAGCTCGCTGACATGATTGTTGCATAAATATCACCAAACTCTAATGCACTCATGAACGATTGATGAGCGTGTACTGCGGGGATTACATTTCCTTGGAATTCTAAATCTTTTGTTGTACAAGCATCTTCAATTACAATACATTGAAATCCGAAGTCACTGGCAGCGCGTACTGTTGCATCAATACATACATGAGTCATCATACCGCAAATGACTAATTGATCTATTTCTTCTGTCTTTAATGTTTCTAATAAATTTGTTCTTAAAAAACTGTTAGGGTGGTGTTTTTGAATGACTCTTTCGTTAGCAATCGGTTGTACATCATCATAAATTTGAACACCTACTGTATCGGGTAAGAAGAAAGTAGCCCCTTCATTGTTCGCAATATGTTGTACGTGAATAACTGTTTTATGCTTTTCACGAAATACTTTCAAAACTTCTTTCGCTTTGTGTGCGGCTTTTTCAGGTTGATGTAATTCCATATTGCCGCCTGCAAAGTAATCATTTTGTATGTCTACTAATAGTAACGCCTCTTTCATCGTTATTCCCCCATACTTAGTGATTTAGTACGTTATTTGTACTGTACCGTTATTATATAAATTGTAGCTATGCGGAAGTAATAACGTCGTGAAACGATTTTAACGTATATAGTTTCATTGTGAAAAAGGTGAAAGTTGGTATAGGTACAAATGGATTTTGTGGAATTCACGGCAAAGTTATAGGTAGAGTGGCGTTGTAGGATAAAAACATAACTTTGCTAGAGGAGCGGGTTATGGTTTTTTTATGAGGAAATACAATTTTAAGTTTTTGCTGAGGGTGTTTTTCTGGGGTATGCTGTGAGTGGAGGGAGGTAGTGTCGGATATTGTCGACCGATCGATATATTGGAAAAATCGTTGATATATTGTGAGTTATGATAGATATATTGGAAAAATCGTTGATATATTGCGAGTTGTGATAGATATATTGAAAAAATCGTTGATATATTTGTAAAGGGGTGTTTGAGATGATTGTGAAAGAAAGAAAAATGCCGATTTATATAAGACAGTTAGAAGCGCTTCTTAGAAGGTTACCTGTACATCATCCAAAACGAAATTTAATTGGAGAAAACTTAGCAAAACACATGGCGGGGTATAAAGGGGAGCAAGCAATTGATTATCCACTTAGTTTTATTTCTGAGAAAGAGTACAGTGTTTTACATGACGTTCGCTTATCTAATCATGATCAATACTTTCAAATTGATACTATTATCCTTTCCACAAAGTTTCTTCTTTTTCTTGAGATAAAAAATATAGCAGGTACATTAATGTTTGATGCAAAGTTTAATCAACTTATCCGAATAACAGAAGGAAATTCAGAGGGATTTCCAGATCCGGTTTTACAAATAAAAAGGCAAGAAATACAACTAAAGAAATGGTTAAGCTTACATGGATTTTCCTCTAGTCTTCCGATCGAGTCCCTCGTTGTTATTAGCTCGCCTCGTACCATTATAAAATCTTCAGATGACAATCTTCTTCATACAATTATTCATAGTGCAAATTTACCTCATAAAATAAAGTGGTTTGAAAGTAAATATAAGAGAAAGGTTATAGATAATGTAGATAGGCTCATTCATCAAATAATAATGGAGCATTCTCCACTTCAACAAAATATACTTGAGCAATATAAAATAGAAAAAGAGGAGTTGTTAAATGGAGTACAATGTGAGAAATGCTTAGTTATTCCAATGGTTAAAGTGAAGAAGGGGTGGCGTTGTAAAAGTTGTAAAGATTTTTCAAAAGTGGCGCATGAGGGTGCTATACGAGATTATGCATTGCTTATTAGTACGACATGTACGAACGGTAATTTGAAAGAGTTTCTCCATGTTTCGTCGGGTATGGTTGTAAACAGAATTCTCCACACACTAAATCTGCCCTTCACTGGCAACAACAAAGGACGAATATATGATTTAACTTCTTTCCAATCGTAATTTTGCTATAATAAATAAGTACTTATACGAAGGGGAGTCTAAAGAGAGTATGAAGTCATTTAATATCGATCATGTTATAGCTAGTGTTTTGCAATGGATATTAAATATAGCCTTAATTATATTATCCATTGTGTTATCAATTTTCTTAGTGAATGAGACCATTACGTTCGTGCAGTATATTTTTTCGGCAAAAGAGTATACGTCTTATAAATTGGTTGAAAGTATCATCGTCTATTTCTTATACTTCGAGTTCATTGCATTAATTATTAAGTATTTTAAATCGAATTATCATTTTCCGTTACGCTATTTTATTTATATCGGAATTACGGCCTTAATTCGATTAATTATTGTGTCTCATGAGGAACCGATGGAGACGTTATTATACGCAGGAGCAATTCTTGTTTTAGTTATTGCTTTATACATATCAAATATGAGAGATTTGAGAAAAGAGTAGTAGTGCAGACATAAGTCAGCACTACTTTTTTACATCTTGACCTTCAAGTTGCTTGAAAGTTTACAATGAAATTAGGGCGTTTGAAATCGAAAAAAATTGAGAAATTAAGTGAAGAGGTTTCTTTTACTTGGAGGTTATAGGAATGAATCAGGAATTGAAGTTACGTCCATTAGAACGAGAAGATTTAAAGTTTGTACACGAACTGAATAATAATGCGCATATTATGTCGTATTGGTTTGAAGAGCCGTATGAGGCATTTGTGGAGCTGCAAGACTTATATGATAAACATATACATGATCAAAGCGAACGCCGATTTATCGTTGAGAAAGACAATGAAATGGTTGGATTAGTTGAGTTAGTAGAAATCGATTATATTCACCGTAGAACAGAATTCCAAATTATTATTGATCCGAATTATCAAGGATATGGTTATGCAGTGGATGCGACGCGTTTAGCAATGGATTACGCTTTTTCCGTACTAAATATGCATAAGATTTATTTAGTTGTGGATAAGGAAAATGAAAAGGCAGTACATGTTTATAAAAAAGTTGGGTTTATGGTAGAAGGTGAGCTTATCGATGAGTTTTTCGTTGATGGTAACTATCATAATGCAATAAGAATGTGTATGTTTCAGAAGCAATATTTTGAAAACAAGTAGTTGAAAGATTCGGAAGTAATGTTGACGCTTCGTAAAACCGTATGCTAAAATCCTTTTTAAGTATTAAGGAAGGTGCATAATATGCTTTATATAAAATTTGTAAAACTCATTAGAAAACTTTGCTCCGCACAAATGTATACGGTGAAGCGTTGTACGGAGCTTAATCAAGGGGCATAAATCCCCTATATTCATCGGCTGAATAACTTTTCTAAAAAAGTATAGTTTATCTATGCTTATTTCGTTATGGTTTTTCAGCTGGTGTATAAAATAGATTAAGGGGCCATAGACAATGCTTTGTCTATGGCCCTTTGTGTATATTATTCCGATGAGTCTTTACTATAAATTGGAGTAGTATAGGAAAAACCACGAAGCAGAGGGCTAGTGTCGAATGACGCTATCTCTCTGCTTTTTTTAATTTCAGGAAAAGAGGAATAAAAATGAGTTTACTTAAAGTTGAAAGTTTATCACATAGTTTTATAGATAAAGTATTATACGAAAATGCTTCTTTTGATTTGCATAAAGGGGAGCATATGGGAATTGTTGGACAGAATGGTGCAGGAAAAAGCACATTAATGAAAATATTGGTGGGGGAAATTATTCCTGATAAGGGAGACATAAAGTGGCAACCTAATATTCAAATTGGACATCTTGATCAATACGCAGAAATTGATGAGGGTTACACCATTTCACAATATTTAAAGAGAGCCTTTTATGATTTGTATGAAATGGAAAAGAGAATGAACAAGTTATATGAAGAAAGTGCGATGACTGGAGATGAAAATCAACTATTGAAAGCGGCAGAAATTCAAGGACTGCTCGAGGCTCGTGATTTTTATTCAGTAGATAGTATTACGAATAAGGTGGCAGCCGGTTTAGGTATTGATGTGATTGGGATGAATCGTGTGATTGGTGAATTAAGCGGAGGGCAGCGTGCAAAGGTAATTTTAGCGAAGCTCTTATTAGAAGAGCCTAATATTTTATTGCTAGATGAACCGACGAATTTTCTCGATAAGGAGCATGTGGAGTGGCTTGCTAATTATTTAATGAATTTTGAAGGAGCGTTTATTGTCGTATCACATGATTTTGATTTTCTGGAAAAGGTAACTTCTTGCATATGTGATGTAGAGTTCGGAACAGTTAAGAAGTATTACGGCAAATACTCAGATTTTGTAAGACAAAAGGAGCATTTGCGAAAAGATTATATTCGCCAATATTATGCACAGCAAAAGAAAATTGAAAAAACGGAAGAGTATATTCGTAGAAATATTGCTGGGGTGAATTCAAAAATAGCGCAAGGTCGTAGAAAACAATTACAGCGTATGGAAAGAATTGCGCCACCAAGTTTTACTCATAAACCGTCTATTCATTTTCAGGAACTTCCCATTTCAGTTCAGACAGTTCTTGAAGTAAATAATCTTGAAGTTGGTTACGACTTCGCTCTCTTACCAAAGTTGAATTTTTCAGTAATGGGTGGGCAAAAATTTGTCATTACAGGTTTCAATGGAGTAGGGAAATCTACTTTATTAAAAACAATCGTTGGAAATATTGCTAGTATTTCTGGAGAGTTTCACTTTTCAGAGCAAATAAAGATTGGATATTATGAGCAAGATTTAAATTGGAGCAATGATTCTTTAACGCCGCTTCAAATTATTTCAGAACAGTTTCCTAAACTGAATATGAAGGAAATACGCCATCATTTAGCTGCGTGTGGAGTGAAGGATACGCACGTTTCGCAAGAAATTCGTACGTTAAGTGGTGGTGAACAATCGAAGGTGAAACTGTGTGGATTATTACTATCACCTTGTAACTTCTTAATTTTAGATGAGCCGACAAATCATTTGGATGCAGAAGCGAAGGAAGCTTTGCAAAAGGCGTTAATTAAGTTTAAGGGCAGCATTATACTCGTATCTCACGAAGCAAGTTTTTATCTTGATTGGGCAGATAGCATCTTTCATATAGAGACGGGATTAGTTAAGGGGGTGTGAAACATATGAGTGAAAACAATTGGAAAACGAAAATTATATTATTTTTGACCGCTCAAACTATTTCGTTGTTCGGTTCCTCTCTCGTGCAATACGCAATTATATGGTATATCACCCTTACAACATCATCAGGAGTGATGTTGACTATTTCAACTGTTTGCGGTTTTCTACCACAAATTGCGATATCTTTGTTTGCAGGTGTTTGGATTGATCGTTATGACCGTAAAAAGATGATTATGTTATCGGATGGAATTATAGCGATTGCGACGTTAGTCTTAGCAATTTTATTTTTAACAGGATATAAAAGTATTTGGTTACTTTTTATTGTGTTACTCATTCGTTCAGCTGGAACAGGAGTACAAACGCCAGCTGTGAATGCATTAATTCCGCAAATCGTTCCGAAAGAGTATCTTATGAAAGTAAATGGAATAAATAGCAGTATTACATCTTTAATTATGTTTCTTTCTCCAGCAGCAAGTGCTGCGATTCTTTCTATTGCCAGCATTGAAACAACATTTTTTATTGATGTTATTACAGCTATGATTGGAATTAGTATTATGTTTGTCATTCATGTGGAAGGACATGTGAATGTAGAAAGTAAGCAAAAATCTAATCTACAAGGAATTAAAGAAGGGTTCACTTATTTAAAAGAAAATGTATTTATTAAAAGGCTAATCGTTTTATTGATTATCGTCATGATTTTAATAAGTCCAGCTGCTTTTTTAACACCTTTAATGGTAACTCGTTCTTTCGGGGCCGAAATGTGGAGACTTACTGCTAGTGAGATGACCTTTAGTGCGGGTGCGGCAGCTGGTGGCGTATTGATTGCAGCGTGGGGTGGTTTTCGTAATCGTATGCATACAACAGCGCTAGCTTGTGCATTATATGGACTGCTTATGATTGGACTCGGAATAGCACCGATATTTATTATGTATTTAGTCTTTAATTTTTTAATTGGTATAACAATGCCGTGCTTCAATACACCAGTTACTGTGTTATTGCAGGAGAAAGTAGAACCATCAATGCACGGACGGATGTTTAGCCTTGTACAAATTGCGAATTCATGCGCGCTTCCTTTAGGAATGATAATATTTGGTCCGTTGTCGGATATGTTTAGTGTAGAGATTTTGTTAATTTATGCTGGGATATTCGTGCTATTTTGCGCAATGTATATTGTATTAAGCAAGAGGTTTGAAGTGTAAATATTTATAATTTAGAAGGTTTGCGAAGTGATTTAAGATGCTTTGCAAACCTTTTTGTTGTTTGTTTAGTCAATAATTATTTATTGTTTAACGATAAATAATTATTGACTGTTAATTCTTTTTTAGATAATATGATGGTAAGAATCTAAGGGGAATTACATAAGTAGAGGAGAATGTGAAATGAAAAATAAATACGTAGTAGCTATTTCTTTCATGATTTTAGCGATTATTTCTTTAACGATACATGCTTCAAACAGTAAAGTAGGAGCGGATGGATTTCTTGAAGAACCTTTCTTTTTCCTAGTACCGATAAGTTATATATTGTTCCTTAGTGGTATTGGTATATTGCTATTTGGATTTATTACTTCAAAGCTGAAAAAGGGCAATAGATAGGGACAAAACACTCACTATGAAATAGAAACATACCATATGGAAGAAAAAGAATAAGTGAGATGAATCATGATGAATCATTATTTTTATAATGGTAGACAAGTAGGAGCTGCTATTACGCTGGCTGGGGCACAAGGGACAATTCATGCTGTGAATCAAGCTATTCAAATGCAGCAACAAGCATATTTTGCACAAATGATGCAAAGTCAGTATATGCCGTATTCACAACTTCCGATGCAAATTATACATTACGATGTAAATCCAGCTGGTTTATTTTCCATTCCATATGGCGGGACATATTTCTTATGAAAAAAAGCGACTCAATAGAGTCGCTTTTTTATATTCCGCCTAACTTCATTCCAAGGAAGGCAAAGGCGATACCAATTATGTAAGTAGCACTTAAATATAAAAGGAAGATGTATAGTTTTTTACGATTGAGAAGCTGAACAGATTCTAATTTAAACGTAGAAAATGTAGTGAATGCGCCCATAAATCCAGTACCTAATAATAGTTGCCAGCCTGTAGTGACTCCGTTGCCAATTATATACCCAAGTAAAAATGCCCCTGTTATATTAATAAGGAATGTAGCAATTGGAAATTGTGTTTTATTTCTTTTCTTAAACCAATTGCTAATTGCAAATCGTGTAATCGCACCGAAAAATCCTCCTGTTGCGACTAATAAAGCTTCTATCATGAGTAATCACCTTCTGTAAGAGATTTCTTAATTAAGAAATCTCCAAGTGTATAGCCAAGGCCAGACATAATGAGGCCACCAAGTATGCTGCATGATACATATAAGAAGGCTATGCTCCACTCAGAATGATTGATCAATTGCACAGTTTCTACACTAAATGTTGAAAAAGTCGTAAAGGAACCGATGAATCCAGTTCCGATGCCTGTGATAACCTCTGAAGGTAAGATGTTTAGCCGAGCGATATAAGTAGTTAGCCACGCTAAGAAAAAGCAACCGATTAAGTTAATGAGTAATGTTGCCAATGGAAATGAATGATGCCAAAATGTGTTGATATTAAGACCTAAATAATAACGAGAAAGAGCTCCTAATATACCAGCAATGCCAACGATAATATAAATCAATTTTCTCACCTCTTTAAATAGCTTGCTCAAAAAAATAGACTCCTACCAGTATCCATACTGGTAGGAGTCATTAGCTAAGCAGCGTTTATGGCGAACTCCATCGCCTATGATTATTACATATAGTGTACTAAATATACCGTTTAATTTCCAGTGAGGAGGAGGGTGTAACTTTTCTTTTTTTGATGTCTGAAGGCTTTTTAAGTAATTAAAATGGGATCGATTACTTATCAACTAAATATAGTGATATACGGTTTTAATTATGATAAAATGTTTCTTATGTGTGTCGTTTTGTTTTATTTGACTGAAAATAAAGAAAAATAAATTTGCGTGAAAAGGAGTCATTTATTTGAAGAAATTTTTAAAAATCGTATTTACATGTGTTTTAGTAGTAGCGGGCATTGTAGGAGGATTTCTAGCTTATATGACACTTACTAAAGAACAGCCTGCTGATGTTATAAGCTTGAAGGTAGAGAATAATAAGGAGCGCGTATTAGCGACTGGAAATGAGTTTAAAGTTACAACATTTAATATTGGATATGCTGGGTTAGATAAGGATCAAGATTTCTTTATGGATGGTGGAAAGGGATCTGGTTCAAGTAGTAAAGAGCAAACGGAAACTAATTTAAAGAATATGCTTTCGTTTTTACAAAATGAGAATAGTGATTTTGCACTATTACAAGAAGTTGATATAAAGTCACTTCGTTCATTTGATGTAAATGAACATGAATTTTTGAAAAAAGGATTACCTGATTATGTTTCGTCATTTGGCAAGAACTACGATACGAAATGGGTTCCAGTGCCAATAACAAATCCAATGGGATATGCGGAGGCTGGATTAAGTACGTTTTCTAAATACACTGTTCAAGAAGCGAAGAGGTTCCAGCTGCCTGGAATGGAGCCTTGGCCAAAGCGTTTGTTTGATTTAGATCGAGCAATTGTGGAATATAAAATTCCTGTTAATAATGGAAAACATGTTAGACTCGTAAATTTACATTTGTCTGCTTATGATGAAGGCGGGAAAATTAGAAAACAGCAAGTAGAGTATTTAAAAGAATATATGAACAAGCATTATGAAAATGGTGATTACGTAATAATGGGTGGAGATTGGAATCAATTGGTTTCGAACGCTCAATTAAGTGATCCGAAGTTCGTGAAAGAGCGTCCTGAGTGGTTAGTAGAGTTACCGAAGGACTTTACAGACGGTGGCTTTAAGTGGGCTGTAGATCCGTCTGTTATGACTGTAAGAGATGATGTAAAGAAATATGTAGAAGGTGAAAATTTCGTCACTATTATTGATGGCTTTATCGTTTCACCGAATGTAGAGATTGTAAATGTACAAGGGAAAGATTTAAAGTTTGAAAATAGCGATCATAACCCAGTAAGTGCGGTATTTAAACTGAAGTAATTGATATGTATAAGTAGAAGGTGGGGCTTCATATGGAGTGGTTAAAGAGGACTTATTTTTCTAACCTTGAGAAAGAATCACAGAAAAATCATTTATTACTGTTTATAACGATTTGTAGTTTCTTCCTTGGGATAATCGCAATTGGGTATTATGGATATATTTTTACAGAGAGAGCCATAGCATTTTGGATTTGTGGTATTTCTGTCGTTGCATTTGGAACGCTTTTTACTTTTATAAAAAGTATGGAATCAGCGTATAAATATATCATGACATTTATGTTGCTTACAATGTCTTACATTATGGTACAAGCTTTTAATGAAAGCCCGGCTATATTTCAAATGGTCTATTTTACATTAGCTGTTTCACTTATTTATTTAAGCGAGCGCCTCATTTTAATTATTGGCGGGGTAGCTGTTGTGATCACATTTATCCTTTGTAGCTATTGGCCGGAGCAATTTTTTGCTTATACAGCCTCATCTGAAGCTGCTAATTTCGCAAGTTTGTTAGCGATTGTAACAATCGCTATGTGGGGCGTCACGAAAATCGGTTCTAATCTGCTCCTTCGTTTAAGTGATGAGAAGCAAGAAGTAATGAGAAAAGCTCAGGAGTTAGAAGAGACGCAAAGACTTATTGAAGAAACAGTTGTGAAACTAGATAGTAATTTCAATCATTTAAGACAAAATATGAACACGTCGATGGAATCGATGAGTGAAATTAATTTTGCCTTTGAAGAAGTGGCAGTTGGTACGCAATCACAATCAGAGATGATGTATCGTTCGGTAGAAGTATTGAATGATATGGAGGGAAATATTGAGCAAATCATCTCTCAAGTAAGAACTGCATCGGCTCATGTGGATGAAAGCTTAGAAATTTCAAAAGGTAGTGTACATACTCTAAGAAATTTTGAAACTAACATGAGAAGTTTAAATGATGTTGTTTCACAGTCTGGAATTATATTTAGAGATTTAATGATGCAATCGAAACAAATTAATGAAATTGTAGATGTAATAACGAATATTTCAAGTCAGACGAGTTTGCTAGCTTTAAATGCAAATATTGAAGCTGCGAGGGCAGGCGAGCATGGAAAAGGTTTTGCTATTGTAGCGAGTGAAGTGTTAAAGCTTGCTGAAGAATCAAATCGTTCTGCGGGAAGAATTCAAGGGATTTTGAAGGAGTTTAGTAATCAAGCAAGTAAGGTAGAAGTGCAAGTAGAGAAGTCAGAAAGAGTGCAAGAAGAATGTAACGAGATGTTAGCAAGTGTTTTAACAAATGTAACTGATTTAGGGAAGTTTATTGATGCGATTAATAAAGTAATGCGAGAGGTTGTTGTTCATCAAGAAAGTTTCCAAGTTAAAACGACGAATATTGTAAAGGATGTTACGCATGCTTCTAACGTAATTCAGCAAACTTCTACAGCTACAGAAGAAGTGCTAGCGAGTGTGGAAGAAGAAAAACATCGAAATGATACGTCAGTGAAGACGTTACAAACTGTTAGCGAGCAAGTGAAGTTGTTAGAAGATATTTTAGAAAAGTAATATTGCTTAGAAAGAGCACGAGTGATGTGCTCTTTTTTCATTGAAACGAATACTTGATAGGAATTTAATTGCTTTTCTGCGCGTTTTCTGCCAAGCTTAAGGAGATAAAGTGAGACTAGTACATACTGATTATTAGCCCTCACCAATCAAGCTATCCGCAAATAGCGGAATAAAATACTTCAAAGAAAGAATTATATAGGTGACGCATATGATCGAAGTTAAGACTTCTGAACTTAGTGATGGAGAATTTAATAGAGGTGTATTTGCAACTCGTGATATTAAAAAGGGTGAGTTGATACACGCAGCACCAGTTATCTCTTATCCGAATGAACAGCATGAACATATTGAGAAAACGTTACTTGCTGATTACGCATTCGAGTATGGAATCAATCATACGGCAATCCTTTTAGGATATGGTATGTTATTTAATCATTCATATACACCGAATGCAACGTATGACATCGTTTTTGAGAATCATACATTTAACTTCTATGCTTATAAAGATATAAAAGCAGGAGAAGAAATTTTAATCAATTATAATGGTGAAGTTGATAACGATGAGCTGTTATGGTTTGATAAAGAAAAAGAAGAGAACGAAAAGTAATATAAAGAGTATAGAAAGAGTATAGAAAGAGTATAGAAAGAGCACATTCTGTGGGATGTGCTCTTTTTTATTGATGTAAATAAAGTAAAAAGTACAAAAAAATACCACTTTCTTTTTGTGTGGTATAGTAAGATACTGAGGGATAGTGTTTTGAAAAAGTCATATATTTTACAAATTGTTGTCTTTCTGATGACATGTCAAGTTTAGTAGTCCATTTGGGTTGCTTTATTATGCAATATATATTTTAATATGAGTGGCACCTCTTATAAATTAAGAGGTTTATAGGTGTCTCGAATTGATTTTGGGTACACTGTATCCACCACTTTAGGTTCTTTCATGTACGTGGGGATATTATGGGCCCGTATAACGGGATAAAATGAATATAGAAATAGAGGAATCGTAAAATGAATATGCAAGAGGTTTATAAATATTTAAGTACGGTATTGCCTGAAGGACATGTTAAACAAGATGAAATGTTAAAGAATCATACGCATATTAAGGTTGGCGGAAAAGCAGATGTTTTCGTTGCGCCTACAAATTATGATGAAATTCAAGAAGTTATCAAATATGCGAACGAATATAATATTCCAGTTACGTTTTTAGGAAATGGATCAAATGTCATTATTAAAGATGGTGGAATTCGCGGAATTACAGTAAGTTTAATTCACATTACAGGTGTTACTGTAACAGGAACGACGATTGTAGCACAGTGCGGTGCGGCAATTATTGATGTATCACGTATTGCACTAGAACATAACTTAACGGGTCTTGAGTTTGCTTGTGGTATTCCAGGTTCAGTTGGCGGAGCATTATATATGAATGCTGGTGCATACGGCGGTGAAATTTCGTTTGTATTAACAGAAGCTGTCGTAATGACAGGTGATGGAGAGCTACGTACTTTGACGAAAGAAGCATTTGAATTTGGATATCGTAAGAGTGTATTTGCGAACAACCATTACATTATTCTTGAAGCGAGATTTGAACTTGAAGAAGGTGTACATGAAGAAATTAAAGCCAAAATGGATGATTTAACGTTTAAACGTGAGTCAAAACAGCCTCTAGAATATCCTTCATGTGGTAGCGTATTTAAGCGCCCACCAAATAACTTTGCTGGTAAGTTAATTCAAGACTCAGGACTACAAGGTAAGCGAATTGGTGGAGTAGAAGTTTCTTTAAAACACGCTGGATTTATGGTGAATGTTGATAACGGAACAGCACAAGATTACATCGATTTAATTCACTTCGTACAAAAGACAGTTGAAGAGAAATTTGGCGTGAAGTTGGAGCGAGAAGTAAGGATTATTGGAGAAGATAAAGAATAACGAAATACGTATGAAGATATGAATTATTTTAAAATAACATTTGGGTATTGTTGACAATTTGTTTTCAATTCAATATAATGGCTAATAATTTAACAAATAACATACGTTGAAAGAGCCCAGTAGCAGTTTGTCACTGTTAACGAGAGAGCTAGGGGTTGCTGGAACCTAGCACAAACAAACTTGCGAATTACACTCTGGAGTATCTTAGGTAATGCTAAGCGGACTAGCAATCGATATTATTGCTAAGAGTGGTATGAGTAGCTATGCTATTTATGCAAACTGGGTGGTAACACGGTGAATAATCGTCCCTATGTCTATCGTAGACATAGGGGCTTTTTTGTTTTTAAAAAATAAAGGGGATGACAAAAGATGAATATTATTGATGAATTAGAATGGCGCGGCGCCGTTAATCAGCAGACTGACGAAGAAGGCTTACGTAAGCTAGTAGAAGAGAAAAAGATTTCACTATACTGCGGAGTTGATCCAACTGGTGATAGTATGCATATCGGACATTTGATTCCGTTTATGATGATGAAGAGATTCCAATTAGCTGGCCATCATCCTGTTATTTTAATTGGCGGGGCAACAGGAACAATTGGTGATCCGAGTGGACGACAATCAGAGCGTCAACTTCAAACGTTAGAAGTGGTTCAGCATAATGTAGATGCGTTAACAGCACAAATGAAAAAGCTATTTGATTTTGGTGGAAATAGCGAAGTGAAGATGGTAAATAACTATGATTGGACACATGAAATAAATATTATTGAGTTTTTACGTGATTACGGGAAAAACTTTAGCATCAATAGCATGTTAGCGAAGGATATTGTAGCAAGCCGTTTAGATACAGGTATTTCTTTCACAGAATTCACGTACCAAATTTTGCAAGCGATGGACTTCCACCATTTATACACGAAAGAGGATGTTCAACTTCAAATTGGTGGCAGTGACCAATGGGGAAATATTACGAGTGGTTTAGATTTAATTCGTAAGTTAGAAGGTCATGAGGCGAAAGTATTCGGATTAACGATTCCGTTATTATTAAAATCGGACGGTACGAAGTTTGGTAAATCAGCGGGTGGTGCGGTTTGGCTTGATCCTGAAAAAACGACACCGTTTGAATTTTACCAGTTCTGGGTAAATACAGATGACCGTGACGTAATTAAATACTTGAAATACTTTACGTTCTTAACGAAAGAGCGTATTGATGAATTAGCAACGAAGGTAGAAACAGAGCCTCATAAACGTGAAGCGCAAAAAGTGTTAGCGGAAGAAATGACGAAATTTGTTCATGGAGAAGAGGCGTTCCTGCAAGCTGAGAAAATTACAGCAGCGTTATTTAGCGGAGATATTAAATCGTTAACAGCTGATGAAATTGAACAAGGCTTTAAAGAAATGCCAACATTCCAGTCTTCAAAAGAGACGAAAAACATCGTAGAGTGGCTAGTCGATTTAGGGATTGAACCATCTAGACGACAAGCACGCGAGGACATTAATAATGGTGCGATTTCTATGAATGGTGAGAAAGTAACAGATGTGGGTACAGATGTTACTGTAGAAAATTCATTTGATGGAAGATTTATTATTATTCGTAAAGGGAAGAAGAACTACAGTCTTGTGAAATTAGGATAATAAGTAAGGCTGGAAAATATATCGGCGATTTTTCGAATATATCGACCGTAACTCAAATTATATCGGCGATTTTCGAAATATATCAGCGCAAATCCGAATATATCAGCGATTTTCCCAATATATCGATTTACCGACAAAAAGCGACAATAAGAGCTGTTCCGAACGGGACAGCTTTCATTATAAAAAGTCAGTATATTTAGATAAATTTAAAGGGTATATAATTTTTTTGACGAATAAATAAGTTAGAGAAAATTACGGATAAAAAATAGCCCGAACCATGCAGGGCATGATTCGGGCTTATATTCAGATTAGTAAGCTAAGCTGAATAGACCTTTAATGTGTGATAAGTAACGAACGTTACTTGCTTCTTTCATTAATGATGCTGGTAAGCCTTTAAGTGGAGTATTACTTGCTCCAATTGTAGCAACCGCATCTTTACGTCCTAGACTAGCAAGTGTTCCAGAGTTTACAGGTGCGAACTCTTCCAATGCTTTGCCTTCTAGTGCTGCGTATAAGTTGTATCCAATTAACTCACCCATTTGCCAAGCGATTTGTGCAGTTGGTGGGTATGGACGTCCGTCTGGAGCGAAGACAACAGCGCTGTCTCCAGCAACGAATACGTCTTTGTGAGAAGTAGATTGTAGGTATGCATCAACTGTTGCACGTCCACGGTTAACTTCAAGACCTGATTCACCGATTAATGGGTTACCTTGTACGCCGCCTGTCCAAACGAATGTGTTAGCAACAAGTTTTTGACCGTCTTTTAAGTCGATTTCATTGCCAGCAACGTTTGTTACAGGAAGACCAGTTAAGAATGTAACACCGCGTGCTTCTAGGCTAGTAGTTGCACGTTCGATTAAGTGGTCTGGTAATACTGGAAGGATTTTTGGACCTGCTTCAACAAGAAGAAGTTTCACTTCTTTTGGATTTACGCCGTGGCTTTTTGCAAGTTTAGGCATAATGTCAGCAAGCTCACCAACTAGCTCAACGCCAGTTAATCCGCCACCACCGATTACGATTGTAGCATCAGCTTCGTTTTTCGTTTTCGCGTATTCACGAATACGGTCTTCAACGTGTTTGTAGATTTTGTTTGCATCAGCAGCAGATTTTAATACCATGCTGTTTTCTTCTAGTCCTGGAATACCGAAGTAAGCAGTTTTACTTCCTAAAGCAACTACAAGTGCATCGTAAGATAAAGTAGTGCCACCAGCTAGTTTGATTTCTTTGCTATCAACTGAGAATGACTCAACTGTTGCGATTTTAAGATCGATGTCTTTCCCTTTGAAAAGCTTTGTAAGTGGCATTGCAACTGCTTGCTCAGACACGTTACCAGCTGCAAGGCGGTGTAGTTCAGTGATGATTTGGTGTGTTGGGTATTGGTTAATCACTGTAACTTGTGCTTCTGATTTGCTGTAATATTTACGTACGTTTAAAGCGGCAAGAAGACCGCCATAACCAGCGCCTAAGATGACAATTTGTTTTGACATAGTATGATATCCCCCGTCTTTACTAATTGTTGTTATAAGTTAAATTATTTATTGTTACGTTCTGCACTAATTTGAAGATATGCGTTCACAAAGCGGAACATTTTTTGTGCTTGTGGATCTTTTAGTAATTTTAACAGACCGAATAGGCCGATAACTTCGTTGCTTTCTTCAGCACGATCTTTCGCTTCGATTGCAGTTGCAGCCATGCTTTTCACTGTATCTTTTACAGGTTCTACAAGCTCTGTAATTGCACCAACAGTGTCGCTTTTTAATACTTCATCAGTAGCAACAGTTTGAGCGAAGTCATAAGACTTAGTTAAAATGTTAACAAGCTCAGTTAATTTTGGAAGCTGTTCTACTAGTGTTGTTAATGATTCTTGTACCTCAGGTTTTAACAACTGATCAAGTACATCAAGTTGTCCTTGGCTAGCAGAAATTTGTACAGTTTCTTGTTCTGGCTTTGTTTGAGTCATAGTTTCTGGCATCTCCAATTCTCCTTTACGATAGCAATACTCTTATTTTTTATAAGTAAGATAGTAAACGTTTACGAAACTTTATACAAAGTTTCACAAAACACAATAAAATGCCTTTAAATTTATGACAGCAAGTAAGCTGCAAACATAAATCTAAAACCATAACGTCTTACTTATTATTTATGAACTGTCCGATACATGGCTTGTCCGCATAATGGAAAAGCTCCGTTACCGGAAAGTGTATATAATATATATCCTATATTATATACTATATACACCTATGTTAACATAAAAATGATTCCTAATTATTTGATATTGAGTGTATAACGTAGTGCTGACAAGGTATGAAAGCGTATAAAATATTTTGTTCCAGTTAGAAATGTATATACATATAAAGAAAAAAAGGAAAAAATGAACAAATTCATGTTCGTTTTTTCCTTTTTCCTATTATTCACCTTCTACAATTAGCATCGATGTGTTACCGCTTTTTTCAAGATGGCATTCGCCCCAAGTACAAAGAGAATCAAGAATGGACTCTAAAGACCAACCGTATTCTGTAAGTGAATATTCTACTTTTGGTGGTACTTGATTGTATACCTTTCTTTGAATAACCCCATCGTCTTCTAATTCACGTAATTGCTGAGTTAACATTTTTTGTGTAATCCCAGGCATTAAACGTTTTAGTTCACTCGTTCTTTTTGTGCCTTTCGTTAGATGACAAAGGATAACAACCTTCCATTTTCCACCGATAACCTCTAAAGTCGCTTCAACGGGAATATTATATTTCTTCATATAAAAATCTCCTTTGATGAATGTAGATTTAAGTTCTCCAACAAAAGAAGCTAAATAATTAAATGTTACTAAAAAGTGCCTATAGCACTTTAAAGTACGTACTTTTTATCATGTTGAATATGTTCCATAATAGCATACGTAAGAGGGAAATGAGTAGTACGGTACTAAAAAGTGCCTATGTTACTTTTAGGTACCTATCGTACTTTTAAGTGCGTTCTTCAAAAAAAGAGTAAAGCCATTCATAATAGCGTATATCAAAAGTAAAGATATTTTTGTAGAAGATAAAAAGGCCTTTTTATCATACTATTATGATTGGATTTCTCGCATTAAGGAGGAGTTCAATTGAATTCATATACAGTATCTTCTTCGGTTATGCAGACGAATCGGAGAAGTATGTTTGCTTTATTAGCACTAGCAATTAGTGCGTTTGGAATTGGTACAACTGAATTTATTAGTGTCGGCTTATTACCATCTATCTCAGAGGATTTACATGTTTCTGTTACAACAGCGGGGTTAACTGTTTCTTTATATGCATTAGGAGTAGCGTTTGGTGCTCCAGTATTAACGTCATTAACAGCTAGTATGTCGCGAAAGACGTTATTAATGTGGATTATGATTATTTTCATTATTGGTAATGGAATTGCGGCGGTAGCAACAAGTTTTACTGTGTTACTTATTGCGAGGGTTGTATCTGCATTTGCGCATGGTGTTTTTATGTCAATTGGATCTACAATTGCGGCTGCGCTTGTACCTGAGAATAAACGTGCAAGTGCAATAGCATTTATGTTTACTGGTTTAACTGTTGCGACTATTACAGGTGTACCAATTGGAACATTTATCGGTCAACAATTTGGCTGGAGGGCCTCGTTTATTGTTATTGTGGCCATTGGAATCGTTGCTTTAATCGCCAATAGTATGCTAATTCCTTCTAATTTAAAAAAAGGTACGTCTGTATCATTTCGCGATCAATTTAAGCTGATTAAGAATGGAAGACTGTTACTTGTATTTATTATTACTGCATTAGGATACGGGGGAACGTTCGTAACATTTACGTATTTATCTCCGTTATTACAAGAAGTAACAGGATTTAAAGCAAGTACCGTTACAATTATTTTGTTAGTATACGGAATTGCAATTGCGATTGGGAATATGGTCGGGGGAAAATTATCAAATCATAATCCGATTCGAGCGTTATTTTACATGTTCTTTATTCAAGCGATTGTATTATTTGTTTTAACATTTACAGCGCCATTTAAAGTCGCTGGGTTCATCACAATTATTTTCATGGGACTATTCGCATTTATGAATGTTCCAGGGCTACAAGTGTATGTTGTTATATTAGCTGAGAGGTTTGTACCTAGCGCTGTTGATGTAGCATCGGCGATTAACATTGCAGCATTTAACGCAGGAATTGCTCTTGGTGCTTACTTGGGCGGTATTGTAACGAACTCGTTAGGATTAATTCATACGGCTTGGGTAGGTGGAATTATGGTAGTAGGTGCTGTTGTTTTAACTGCGTGGAGTATGACATTAGAAAAAAGAGATCAAGTAAAATAAAAGGAGAGAAAATAAAATGAAAAACTTACAAAGTAAAACAGTATTAAATAATGGTGTAGAAATGCCTTGGTTCGGTTTAGGTGTATTTAAAGTAGAGGATGGACCAGAACTTGTAGAAGCAGTGAAATCGGCGATTAAAGCAGGATACCGCAGCATTGATACAGCTGCAATTTACGGAAATGAAAAAGCTGTAGGTGAAGGAATTCGCGCAGGTATAAAAGAAGCAGGCATTTCTCGTGAAGATTTATTCATTACTTCAAAAGTGTGGAATTCGGATCAAGGATATGAAACGACACTTGCTGCATATGAAGAAAGCTTAAAAAAATTAGAGCTGGATTATTTAGATTTATACCTTGTTCATTGGCCTGTAGAAGGGAAATACAAAGATACGTGGAGAGCGTTAGAAACACTTTATAAAGAAAAACGCGTACGTGCAATTGGGGTAAGTAATTTCCAAATTCATCACTTACAAGATGTAATGAAAGATGCAGAAATTAAACCAATGATTAACCAAGTAGAATACCACCCTCGTTTAACACAAAAAGAATTACAAGCTTTCTGTAAAGAACAAGGTATTCAAATGGAAGCATGGTCACCATTAATGCAAGGTCAATTATTAGATAATGAAAAATTACAAGAAATTGCTGAGAAACACGGTAAAACAACAGCGCAAGTTATTTTACGTTGGGATCTTCAAAATGGAGTAATCACTATTCCAAAATCAACGAAAGAACACCGCATTATTGCAAATGCCGATATATTTAATTTCGAATTAACGAAAGAAGATATGGAAAAAATGGATGCGTTAAATCAAAATCACCGTGTTGGTCCAGATCCTGATAACTTCGATTTCTAAGATTAAAGTAAGAAAGAAGAGTGCGTAAAAGCACTCTTTTTTTGTGCATAAAAATAGTTTCTAAATAAATACTACTTAGTATTAAGTTTGTGATAAGGGGCTGTAAACATGAATATAAAGCAATCGTTCAAGATTTTAGCTATGTTTTTAAGTGTTTTATTTGTGTTATTCCCGCTTCAAAAAGCATTTGCAGAAGTTATGGACCATACAAAGTATGAAATGAATTGGAGTTATAGTAAGTCAAAGAAGAAACCAATTCGAACAGAGCTTATTAAAACCGCAGATGGCAAAATTGCTTTTTGCTTAAATGTAGATTTGAAATCTCCAAGCGGTCAAGATTTACCGGAAATGGGGAAAGTGGATATTAACGTATACCGTGTACTATTGAATGGATATCCACAAAAGAGTCCACAAGAATTAGGTGTTTCTGATTGGAGAGAAGCACATTACGCAACGCAGCTTGCAGTGTGGAATGCGTTAAAACAAATCGATATTAATGATTTAGATTTCCGCAATAAAAATGTAGAGAAAGTAACGAAAGACATCGTTGCAAAAGCAAGCGCTAGTGAAGAGTTACAAGAAATTACGATGAGTGTAACTCCTACAGAAGAACAAGAAGCAGTATTAAAAAATGATTTCTTTGAAACAGGTTTATATACAGTAGAAACAAATGCAAAAAGCGGAACGTATAAAGTGCAAGCAACAGGTGCACCAGCGGGCGTGAAATTTGCAAATGAAAAAGGCGAAACAAAAACAGAATTTAATGTAGGAGAAAAGTTCCGCATTTTAATTCCGAAACAAACACCAGCTGGTGGATTTAGCTTTAAAGTATCAGGAAATTTAACGAAATTACAAGGGATTGCGCATAAAGGTACACCGACTATTCAAAATGCAGTAGTATTACTTGAGCGTAGTGAAGAAAAAACAAGTCCAGAGTTAGCGGTAAGTTGGAAAAAGGCTGAGGCTCCAAATAAACCAAATAAGCCATATACTCCAAATGAACCGCATAAACCGAATCAAAAGAGATAATGAAAAAGCATTGGCATATGCCAATGCTTTTTCATATTAATTCTTTAAAGGTATATCAAGATAATAATTAATCGAGTGAAACACTATTTTAACGTTTTAAAAAGTATTTAAAAATAATAAAATGTGACAAAATCTAAACGTTACAATAAATAGATTTTATTCACGAAATTGTAACATTATTCTAATTAGAGAGGCTATCAAACAAAGTGTAAAGCGTGTAAAATTCATTTGGAAAAA
>NZ_JBNLYC010000006.1:0-86189 GCF_050172015.1 Bacillus sp. GMa5/1
TTAAGCGGTTACAAAAAGTTTTTGGGATTATAAACTTAGGGGGAAATGAAAAATGGGAACAATCGTATGTCAAGATTGTGAAGGTACAATTGCACACTTCGAAGATGAGAAAGTAACGGTACTTTACGGGAAATGTGGATCTTGCGGATGTGATCACACAGAGCATACAAAAGCCCAATAATTGATAGGAAATGGACAGCTAAAAGTTTTTAGGACCATAAACTTAGGGGGAAATGAAAATGGGAACAATCGTATGCCAAGTATGTGAAGGAACAATCGGACATTTTGAAGATGAGAAAACGACGGTACTTTACGGAAAATGTGGAACAAATTGTGACTGTGCTAGAAAAGATAATGCGAAAGCTTAATGATAAATAAATAGATTACTATTAAAACTCAGGGGGAAATGAAAATGGGAACAATCGTATGCCAAGTATGTGAAGGAACAATTGGACATTTTGAAGATGAAAAATCAACAGTACTATACGGGAAATGTGGATCTCATTGCGAATGTGACCATAAAGAACATACAAAAGCTTAATAATAAGAAAAAGCGCCTACATGTGTAGGCGCTTTTTTAATAAATTGTAGTTGTATGACCAACTGTTGCAACGATTGCATCATCTCTAATTGGAATAAAGCTTATGGATGTCTGTGGTGTACTAGAAGAAGCATATTGGCTCATTATACGGCTATCGATACGGGTAATAGTATCGGTCAAGAAAGCTGAAATAAAAGCGTAAGGGACTCTTCGTTCATTTAATGAATAAATAATTTCTTCTTTTGTTTTTACGCCCACGCCATGTCCGTAAAAAAAGAAATTTCCTAAATAGATTGTGTTTTCTCCTTGCCACTCAATCGTAGCTGGATTCACTTGTGGGTTTTTAAAGTAAACGAGGTCACCTGGAACAAGATCGCCACCGTTTTTTGTTATGAGCCTTAGATCTTGATCGTAGTCCCATGTATAAAGTAAAAGATTTGCAAATAGACGATTGAAAGTTTCTTCCTCATACAATGATAGTAAAGCTTTATAAAAAATAATGATCATAGCGGTTGCGCATTCAGTTCCATATAGTTTTCCATTTTTAAAAATATCTTGTATGGCAATAGAAGATGGTATGTTTGGAAGAAGCTCGAATCCTCCAAGGGATGTTCTTTTCCAATACTGGGGGTTGCAAAAGGATTGTTGAAATGTGCGAAACTGAAATCCACTTTGAAAAAGCTCTAGTGCAGAGATAATAATATTAACTCGTAAATTGAGATCAAAGCTGAGTTCATCAGCTGTTCGGAAGGAATAAACTTCTTGATTTCCTGCCATTATTGATAAAATTTGTTGTTTCTCTGCTGCAAATGGCTCATATTCATTTGTAATATAAGGATGTACAATAGAACGGCCTATTACAATCATAATAGTATCCCCACCTATACGTTACATTCTTAAGTATCGTATGAAGAAAAGGAAAAAAGGTGAAAAAAAAGCCTATCAACTGATAGGCTTGTACTCTTTAATAACACGTAATGTTTGTAATGTCATATCTTCAGGACCTTGTACAGGTAAACCTGCTTCTAAGTTTTTCCGAATATACTCTAAGTTTTCTTGTGTAATAATTTCCCCCGGAGTAAAGATTGGAATCCCTGGCGGATAAACCATAACAAAATCAGCTATAATACGACCCGCTGCATTTTCAAATGGGATGACTTCTGTTTCCGAATAAAAAGCATCTCGAGGAGAAAGTGCTAGCACTGGAATTTCTGGAATCTCTACTTGTACTTGAACACCTTTATCTGCCCTATTTCTAAATGTTGCTGCTAAATCGTGTAAAGCTGCAATAAGTGTATTTGTATCACTTTCTGTATCTCCCAAAGTGATAAGACATAGTATGTTGTATAGATCTGAGAGTTCTACTTCAATGTTATATTGCTCTCTAAGCCATACTTCAGCTTGGTGGCCGGTAATACCTAAATCTTTTACAGATACAATTATCTTTGTAGGATCATAGTTAAAGGTAGCATCTGTACCTAACATTTCTTTTCCAGGACAGTAAAGATGCTCAATAGAATTTATAGCATCACGAACATGCTCAGCTAATTGTATTGTTTGTTCTATGAGTGCTGTTCCTTCTGTAGCAAGACGTTTTCTCGCAACATCAAGGGATGCTAACAAGATGTAAGAAGTTGATGTAGTTGTAAGCATACTAATAATAGATTGGACATGCTTTACATTCACTAAGCCTTCTTTCACATTAAGAATAGAACTTTGAGTTAAAGAGCCTCCTAATTTGTGAACACTTGTTGCTGCCATATCCGCACCAGCTTGCATCGCTGACATAGGTAATTCATCGTGAAAATGAATATGAACACCATGAGCCTCGTCGACTAGTACAGGGATGTCATAAGAATGTGCTAATTGTACAATCTGTTCTAAGTCTGCAGCAAACCCAAAGTACGTTGGGTTAATAACAAGTAAGCCCTTTGCATCTGAGTGCTCTTCAAGTGCTTTTTTGACAGATTGAATTGTGATTCCATGAGAAATACCGAGCTTCGGATCGATTTCAGGATGCATGAAAATCGGTTTTGCACCTGAGAAAATAATAGCTGACATTACTGATTTATGCACGTTTCGTGGTACTAGGATTTTGTCACCAGGACCGCAAACGCTCATCACCATTGTCATAATAGCGCCACTTGTACCTTGAATAGAAAAGAAAGTATGATCTGCACCGAATGCAGCGGCTGCTAAATCCTGTGCTTCTTTAATCATACCTTTTGGATGATGTAAATCATCGAGTGGCGCAATATTAATTAAATCAATTGCTAATGCATTATGCCCAATAAATTCGCGAAATGTAGGATCCATGCCCTGTCCTTTTTTATGACCAGGAATATGGAATTGAATTGGATTTCGCTTACTGTGCTCAACTAAAGCGGTAAACAATGGTGTTTCGTATTGGGACAATCTATACACCCCTTCTTCTTCATAATATTTAGTGTAATTTGTTTTATATAATCCTGCTCTAAAAAAGTGTAGCCTTTTTTAGAATAAGGCTTGTTTTTCTGCCATTCAAAAAATCGTTTTTGAGATGGTAGCTTCACTTTATTTTCTATAAAACAAAAGCATTATATCACCAATAATTATAGATGTATAGAAAAAAATGTTTTTAAGGTGAGTATGTTTAATAGTTAGCCTCAACTAATGAATAGAGGAAGACAATTCCATTAAAATGAATAAATAGTGTATAATGCAGAGTGGCTATAATGAAGAATAAAATATTCTCTTTAAGATAGCATAATGAAACAAGAAGAAATGATAAATGAGGTGCGAAATGGAATATCAATATCCGTTAGATTATGATTGGTCAAATGAGGAAATGGTTACAATTGTTAAGTTTTATGAAGCGATTGAGAAAGCTTATGAAAAAGGGATTATAAGAGAAGAGTTAATGGGTTTATATCGTCGTTTTAAAGAGATTGTTCCATCGAAAGCAGAAGAAAAGAAAATTGATAAAGAATTTCAAGAAGTAAGTGGATACTCTATATATCGTGCTATTCAAAGGGCAAAAGAAGTCGAAGAACAAAAGCTCGTAAAAATGTAAAAAATATTTTGAAAAATAAAAACTGAAGTGATATAATGTGATAACAACTAAAAACGGACAATATAAATTGTCCGTTTTCTACTATCGATTACACAGTGCATATAAAGGAAGGAGTGATTGCATCGTAGATTCAATCTTAGCAAGGAATTGTTCGTTGGTCATTGCTGAAAACTCCTCTGGTGATATATGAATACCAACTAATAATTCTGCTTTTTTTACAGTAGCTAATCGTTCAATCATCTTTTGTAAGTCTTCGGTTTCAAGTGTTTTATGTAATTTCACACTTGGTTTAGTATGGTCAATGGACCAAACGAAGTCATTTGGAATATTTGTTTTTAAATCATTTAAATGTTCTAAGAAGGCATGAGCCGTCTCAACTTTTTGTGGACACTCATAGATTAAACCAAAGTATATGAAGGCATGAGTACCCCATAAGCCGATTTGGAAATGCGGTAGCATTTTATATCCTCGTTTATTTGTTGAAAAAGCAACCCAAGTATCGTTTGGTGGATTGACTTTGCGGCGTGCGTGTTTTGCAACATGATAAAAAAAGTTCTCATCAGTTTGTTTGGATAAGTATTCTGCAAATTGTTCCCCTAAAGCTTCTAGCTTAGGATGAATGTTCGTTTTAATTGCACTCATTCGTTCTTCGAGACCATCAACTGTAAAGACATCAAAATCAGTTGACTTGAATGTTTGTATTGTCATGATTGTTCCTCCAACTCCTATTTTGCTTTTATTTTAGCATAGCTTGTACTATTCATAAAAAAAACAGCACAAAAAAATTTAAATAAAAAAATATAATTTTGTTGCATAGATGATTTATCCAACATAGTATAGTATAAAACAAAAAATCAGAAAATTGAATTAATTCTAGTCCGAGGGCAGACGAATATTGGGAGGAGGCAAATAATATGAGACAGGTGATTAATGCGTTAAAGAGAACAGATGCTGAAAAGAGAATACCGGTGCTACGTTTGGAGCTAGATTATGAATTAGCAACTTTATATGATGCGATGATGGAAGATGACAAACAGAAAAAAGAAGAGTGTGTACAAAAGTTAGAAGTGTTAAGACTTGAAATGATTCGTTTAGAGGCGTAATAATAGTATATGTATAAAAAATTAGTTGGTGCGAACCTTATAAAGGGTTCGTTTTTTCTGTGAACAGTATAGATCGGAGTGTTTAAACATGCAAGAAGTATGGAAAGACATTGATGCACACGCCAAACGGTGGATTCGGGATGCAGGAGAGCATTTAATGGCATCAATGAAAAAAGCACTTATTATAGAAACAAAATCAAATGCAGCTGACTTAGTTACAAATATGGACCGAGAGATAGAACAGTTTTTAATTGGGAAAATTAAAGAAACATTCCCGAATCATAATATTTTAGGAGAAGAGGGTTATGGAGACGAGATAACGTCTTCTGACGGGGTTGTTTGGTTAATTGATCCAATTGACGGCACGATGAACTTTGTTCATCAAAAAAGAAATTTTGCGATTTCAATTGGGATTTATGAGAACGGTATCGGAAAGATTGGACTTATATATGATCCAGTGCATGATGAACTATATCATGCAGTCAAGGGATATGGAGCTTTTTGTAATGATATATCAATTCCTCCACTGAAAAAAGGAACTGTAGAGCAAGGTATTGTAGCTTTAAATGCGATATGGCTTACAGATAATCCATTGCTTAATATGGAAAGTATGATGGCACTTGTTAAGAAAGCAAGAGGCACAAGATCATATGGCTGTGCAGCGTTAGAGATGGTATACGTTGCAACAGGAAGAATAGATGCATATGTAACGCCGAGATTATCACCATGGGATTTTGGCGGAGGAAAGATAATTGTAGAAGAAGTTGGAGGTAAGGTGACGACATTCTCTGGAGCGCCACTTTCTATCATAGAGAAGAGCAGTGTGTTAGTTGCAAAACCAGGAGTGTATGAAGAAGTGTTATCGTTTATATGAGAGCAACAAAAAAAGTAAGAGGCTGTGTATAAGCTTCTTACTTTTTAGCGTTATTGTGATTTGCGCATTTTTCTTTTTGTTACAAAACCGTATCCAACTGTAACAAATGTGCCGATAATGCAAATAATAATACCGATTGGACTATTTTCAGCAATCATAATGCCGATACCGATTAAGAAAATAACACCGATAATTGCAGTTAATAAAAAGCGATATTGAATGTGTTCCATTTCTTCACCCTCCAATCTCATTTTACTTTCACAAAAGTAAGAATACAACTATATTTTCATTCTTGCTTTTATTTTAATTGCTATTGTATCCCCTTCGCTCTTATAATAGAGAAGGATTAAAAAGACATTAGGAGTTGGACATGTTGAAAAAACGACAAGATTTACGTAATATAGCAATTATTGCCCACGTTGACCATGGTAAAACAACACTTGTTGACCAGTTATTACGTCAAGCGGGGACTTTCCGTGCGAACGAACACGTTGAAGAACGCGCAATGGATTCAAATGATCTAGAAAGAGAACGCGGTATTACAATTTTAGCGAAAAATACAGCGATTCACTATGAAGATAAAAGAATTAACATTTTAGATACACCTGGTCACGCTGACTTCGGTGGAGAAGTAGAACGTATCATGAAAATGGTTGATGGTGTTTTACTTGTTGTTGATGCATATGAAGGTTGTATGCCACAAACACGATTTGTTTTAAAGAAAGCTCTTGAGCAAAACTTAACTCCAATCGTAGTTGTAAACAAAATTGACCGTGACTTCGCTCGTCCAGATGAAGTAGTTGATGAAGTAATCGACTTATTCATTGAGCTTGGTGCAAACGAAGATCAATTAGAGTTCCCAGTTGTATTTGCATCAGCAATGAACGGAACAGCAAGCTTAGATTCAAACCCAGCAAATCAAGAAGAGAATATGAAATCATTATTCGATACAATTATCGAACATATTCCAGCACCAATTGATAACAGCGAAGAGCCACTTCAATTCCAAGTAGCACTTCTTGATTACAACGACTACGTTGGACGTATTGGAGTTGGTCGCGTATTCCGCGGTACAATGAAGGTTGGACAACAAGTTGCTTTAATGAAAGTAGACGGAAGCGTGAAGCAATTCCGCGTAACGAAATTATTCGGTTACATGGGATTAAAACGTCAAGAAATTGAAGAAGCAAAAGCAGGGGACTTAGTAGCCGTTTCTGGTATGGAAGACATTAACGTAGGTGAAACAGTATGTCCAGTTGAACATCAAGATGCGTTACCATTATTACGTATTGATGAGCCAACACTACAAATGACGTTCCTTGTAAATAACAGCCCATTTGCAGGTCGTGAAGGTAAATACATTACATCTCGTAAAATTGAAGAGCGTCTTCGTTCACAATTAGAAACAGATGTAAGTTTACGTGTAGATAATACAGATTCTCCTGATGCGTGGATCGTATCTGGACGTGGGGAACTACATTTATCTATCTTAATTGAAAACATGCGTCGTGAAGGTTATGAATTACAAGTATCTAAGCCAGAAGTAATCATTAAAGAAGTTGATGGCGTAAGATGTGAGCCTGTAGAGCGTGTACAAATCGATGTACCTGAAGAATACACTGGTTCTATTATGGAATCTATGGGTGCACGTAAAGGTGAAATGTTAGATATGGTGAATAACGGAAACGGTCAAGTTCGCCTTACTTTCATGGTTCCAGCACGTGGTTTAATTGGTTACACAACAGAATTCTTAACATTAACTCGTGGTTACGGTATTTTAAACCATACATTCGATTGCTACCAACCAGTACACGCTGGACAAGTTGGTGGACGTCGTCAAGGTGTTCTAGTTTCACTTGAAACAGGAAAAGCATCACAATACGGTATTATGCAAGTTGAAGACCGTGGTGTAATCTTCGTTGAACCAGGTACAGAAGTATATGCTGGTATGATTGTAGGAGAACACACTCGTGAGAATGACTTAACAGTTAACGTTGTGAAAATGAAACAACAAACTAACATTCGTTCTGCGACGAAAGATCAAACTTCAACAATGAAGAAACCACGCCTAATGACTTTAGAAGAATCATTAGAGTACTTAAACGATGACGAGTTCTGTGAAGTAACTCCAGAATCAATTCGTCTACGTAAAAAGATTCTTGATAAGAGTGAGCGCGAAAGAGCTGCTAAGAAAAAGAAATCTGTCGAAGCGTAAAAATAAAAAAACAACGCCCTTTATAAAGGGCGTTGTTTTTTTATTTTGTTTATTTTTTAGAATATTTACTCATTTTTGTGGACAGTATTTTTTTTGCGAGTTACTCTTGTATTAAGTGTATAAAGAAAATTGCATTTTACTGCTAGGGGGGAAGAGTGTGTTAGAAAGGATGTCTTTTTTTGCAAAATTGTGTAAGGTAGATGAAAATCCAGAGTTAGGAATGTGGTTACTTTATGGGACGATTATTATATTAAGTGCTCTCGTTTATAATTTAGGGTTTGCTAGAAAGTTGTCTGTACTAAAAAATATTGTGATATACATATCATTAGCAATTGGATGCACAGTATTAACCTTTTTTGCTGTGTTTTTACCTGTTGGAGAAGGACTTGTTGTAGCGGCAATTGTACTTGGAATTTATAGATTGCGTTTGCGTCAAGCGAAACAACAAAAAGCAGGATAAGGAAGGGGAGTTTTCATGCGTTCAGTACAAGATGCACTATATAATTGGTTAACAATTAAAACAGTTGCGGAAGCACGCCCAGATGATAGTGCTGCAAAAGAAACATATTTGTTATTTCAAAATATGATATATGAAGAACATAAATTAAGAAATGTGGAAGTCGAAAAGAACGAGGAAATGTATTTAATTACATATGAAATGAATGGAGAACGGAAATCTGCAAGGTTTCCGTTAGAAGCCATTGATTGTTTTTTGGATCAGATGAATCGTGAACCAGAAAAATATAAATAAGTCCTTATCTATATGAGTAAGGACTTATTTACATTTTACCAATCATCTTCGATTTTTTTATCACGATATAATCGGAAATTACCACTTGCATGACGTTCCATTGTACGCTCTGCAATTCGTTCCGAACATTCCATGCACATATATGTATGAATAGGGCGATTACGCAGTTTTTTTGCCATAGGATTTTCATCATCTAACATATCTTTTTTATCACAAATCATACATTTGACTCTCATTTCGTCACCTCAATACGAATTCTATCAGTATAAGTATATCATGGAAGTATAATGTTTTTGAATAATAGTGGGAAAAAATAATATTTTCGCAATTCAAAAAATAAGTTATGATAAGGATATACCAAGTATGTTTGGAGGTGAAAATATGGCGAATGTAGTAGAGCCTACCTTAACAGAGGATTTAGTACAAACGTTGCGTAAAGAGTGTATTGTTATGATAGCAACGACAGATTTCGAAAAGCAAGTTCCTAACGTAAGTGCTATTTCTTGGGTGTATGCAGTGAGTAAAACTAGTATTCGATTTGCAGTAGATCAACGTTCACGTATTGTGGAAAATATACGGCATAATACAGGTGTGGTATTGACTATAATGGCGAATGAATCCGTATTTTCTATAAGTGGTGCAGGTGAAATTTTGACAGATAGAATGGAAGGTATTTCTCTAAAATTAACTGTAATAGAAGTAAATGTGCAAGAAGTGCGTGATGTTATGTTTTATGGAGCGAAACTTGCAATTGAACCAACATATGAAAAAACATATGATCTTCGGGCAGCGAAAAAGCTGGATAATGAAGTGTTAGTAGGGATAAGAGAATTATAAAGATGCTAAATAGGAAATTCGTTTATTCACTTTTGTAATCGGTTATTGTGATTTAACGTTAATAATTATAATAAAAAGTAATATATTGAATAGAAATGAATAAAGAATAAATAAAAGGTTTAATGACTATGATTTTCGATTCTACCTCGTTTACACGGTACATATAATTATAACAATGGTTCGTCCATATTGTATGGATGAAACCCTTGTTCTACAAATTTAAAAGTGGAGTCAGGGGGTAACAGGTTGGATAAAATTTATGTGTTAGATACGAATGTACTTTTGCAGGATCCTTTATCTATTTTTTCATTTGAAACCAATGAAGTAGTGATTCCAGCAGTTGTATTAGAAGAGGTTGATTCGAAAAAACGTTATATGGATGAAGTAGGACGAAACGCTCGTTATGTATCTAAGTTAATAGATAAATTTCGTGAAATAGGAAAGCTGCATGAAAGTATCCCGCTAGAAAACGGCGGAACATTTCGTATTGAATTGAACCATCGTTCATTTGTTCAACTACAAGATATTTTTGTAGAAAAAACAAATGATAATCGAATTTTAGCTGTAGCAAAAAATCTATCTTTAGAAGAACAGGAAAAAGAGGACGGGAAGTCTGTTATTTTGGTAAGTAAAGATGTACTCGTAAGGGTAAAAGCTGATGCAATTGGTTTGAAGGCTGAAGATTATTTAAGTGATCGCGTAATTGAAGTAGAAAATATATATTCTGGCTTTTTAGAAGGATATATATCAAAAGAACAATTGGATTATTTTTATGAGAAAGGTGAATTGCCTCTATCTGAAATTGCGAATCATCCTTTTTACCCAAATCAGTTTGTAGTGATGAAAGATGCATTAGGGGGCTCTAGTTCTGCTCTTGGCATTGTGGATCACTTAGGTAAGAAGGTAAAGAAACTTATTTTTCACAATGAACAAGTGTGGGGGATACGACCACGAAATGTGCAGCAAATTATGGGATTAGAATTGTTGCTTCGTGAAGATATTCCGCTTGTAACGTTAACGGGGAAAGCCGGCACAGGAAAAACGTTACTTGCGTTAGCTTCGGGACTTATGCAAACAGAAGACTTAGGGTTATATAAAAAATTACTTGTGGCAAGACCAATTGTTCCAGTCGGAAAAGATATCGGTTATTTACCAGGAGAAAAAGAAGAAAAGTTAAGACCATGGATGCAGCCAATTTTTGATAACCTAGAGTATTTATTTAATACGAAAAAGCCAGGAGAGTTAGATGCTATTTTAGCTGGAATGGGTTCGATTGAAGTAGAAGCCCTTACTTATATACGCGGGAGAAGTATTCCAGATCAGTTCATTATCATTGACGAAGCACAAAATTTAACAAAGCATGAAGTGAAAACGATATTAACTAGGGTAGGGGAAAAGAGTAAGATTGTATTGATGGGAGATCCTCAGCAAATTGATCACCCATATTTAGATGAATATAATAATGGCTTAACATATGTTGTAGAGAAGTTTAAAGAACAGCGCATTAGTGGTCATGTGAAGTTTGTTAAAGGGGAGCGATCTAATTTAGCTCAACTAGCAGCAGATTTATTGTAAAAAGGAGTGAGCTTAAGCTCACTCCTTTTCTTTAAATAATTGTAAATTTACGGATGTTACGGATTGGATTTTGTTGATTAGATCCATCATTGAAATAGAGATGAACAGGCCCGTCTTCTTTTAATGGTTTTCCTTCTTTTGAAAAGCCTAGTATAGCATTTTTGACAGTTTCTAATGGAAGTGTCATTGTATGATCTACCGTTTCAATTTTAACTTGCGTAGCGTCCTCTAAAATTTCAGCGTTAGCAAGGAATGGATGAAATGGTATACCAAATGTTCCAGTAATCAGCTGTTCTTTTTTATATTTCTTCACACTTTGTTGTATTGGAGGAAAAGCGGCACCATCACGGATTTCGCGATCCCAATGTTCTGAAGTGTTTTTTAAATAAGTTTCTAGTTCAGACGTGTTTTCTCTAGTTTCATCAAAGTAAGTTGTCAAATCTACTTTTCGATCATCAAAGATCCAAACAGTTGGATCAATAGTGATTGGAAAACGTACTTTTCCGTTAATAAATAAAATTTCGCTCATTGTTGTTCCCCCATTTGTGTTATACTCCCACTTTTCAGTATAATAGTATTAGACACTGTTGTCACAAAAAATGTTTCTATTGCAATTTATTAAAACTATCGCTAATATTAATAGATAGGATAGAGGAGAGTAGGACGGAAACGGAGGGAATCAATTTGGCGTCTGAGACAGTAGCAAATCATCAGGAAAAGGCACTAGCCCTTCTACAAGCGGATGCAGAGAAGATTTTAAGACTTATTAAGGTGCAAATGGACCATCTTACAATGCCGCAATGTCCATTATATGAAGAAGTGTTAGACACACAAATGTTTGGACTATCCCGCGAGGTCGATTTTGCGGTTCGCCTTGGTCTTATTGCAGAAGAACAAGGGAAAGCAATGTTAGGTGAGCTCGAACGTGAGTTATCTGCACTTCATGAAGCATTTACAAACAAACAACAATAACGGGTTCAAATAAGGGGGCTCAAACTAAATTAGTTTGAGCTTTTTATTTGTATAATAAAGCAGGAAGAATCAATGTACATATGGAATACAACAATAATTAAATTGAAACAGAAAGAGGAAATGAAATGAAAAAAGTATGGAAATCAATGGATTATTCATTGTTACTTCCTCTTGTTATTTTATGTGTGCTGGGGGTAATAATGGTATATAGTTCGAGTTCCATTGTTGCGATTTCGAGATTTGATAAACCAGCAAATTTCTTTTTTAAAAGACAATTAATTACTTTAGTTGTTGGGACAATGGTATTAATAATTATTGCTACTATCCCATATAAAGTTTGGAGAAAACGAATTTTTTTGTTGGGGAGTTACGGTGCTAGTGTTGCCTTATTAGCTGCAGCTGCCTTTTTCACTAAGTCAGTAAACGGTGCAAACGGGTGGATATTTGGAATACAGCCTGCAGAATTTGTTAAGATAACAGTTATTCTCGTCTTAGCTCATTTTTTTGCGAAAAGACAAGAAACGAATACACCTGTTTTCAAAGGGTCAGGTCCAGTACTTATTGGTGTTGGAATAATCATGTTTTTAATATTAAAGCAAAATGATTTAGGTACTGATTTGTTAATTGCAGGAACAGTAGGAATTATGTTTCTTTGTTCGGGAGTACAGGTTAACTTATGGATTAAACGAATTGCTTTAACTTCTATAGTATGGATTCCGGCACTATATCTTCTTGGTAATTATGCATTAAATCCATATCAAAAGGCACGTTTTTCTGTTTTCCTTGATCCGTTTAATGATCCTCAAAAGGATGGGTTTCAATTAGTGAATTCATTTATTGGAATCGCTTCTGGAGGGCTTAATGGTAGAGGATTAGGGAATAGTGTACAAAAATATGGTTATTTACCAGAACCGCAAACGGATTTTATAATGGCAATTATATCTGAAGAACTTGGTTTTATAGGTGTAGCTATCATTTTAATCTGTTTATTACTTATTATTATTCGGTCATTTAGAGTTGCGCAAAAGTGTACAGATCCATTTGGAAGTTTAATAGCTATCGGAATTGCAAGCTTGTTTGGAGTTCAAACGTTTATCAATGTCGGTGGTATGTCTGGAGTAATACCACTTACAGGAGTACCATTACCGTTTGTTAGTTACGGCGGAAGTTCTTTATTAGCTAATCTACTTGCAATGGGAATACTACTCAATATTGCTAGTCACGTGAAACGACAAGAGAAACAACAGAATGGTCTAATGAAAGAAAGAGAACAAAATGGACCACATCTTGTAGTTGTAAAATAAAAACACATTGTGCTTTAGAGCATGATGTGTTTTTTATTTTTAAGTAGTTTTAAATATGATGTACTAATTTCTCTTTCAGTTAAAAAGATATATCACATTAACTTAAATGTGATATACAATTAAGTTGTTAGAAAAGGAAGAGGTATGCTATACTATTTTTGTGAAACAAATTGCACAGAAAACTTATCATTTGTTAGAAAATAAGGTATGATGGATAAAAATAAAGTGAAGCTTTCTAAGTATAATATAATGTGGAAAGTGAAGAACTTCACGCTTTTTAAGGTGTGTATATATTTTATCTCTAGAGTGGTAGGAAAGTAGAGGGGGAAAATCATGACAAAGCTGCAACGTATTCAAAAAGTATTGGTAGCTAACCGTGGAGAGATTGCAATTCGTGTGTTTCGAGCTTGTTCGGAACTTGGATTAAAAACAGTTGCAATCTATTCTAAAGAGGATAGTGGTTCTTATCATCGCTATAAAGCCGATGAGTCCTATTTAGTTGGGGAAGGAAAAAAACCAATTGATGCTTATCTAGATATTGAAGGCATTATTGAGATTGCAAAAAGTAATCATGTAGATGCAATCCACCCTGGATATGGTTTCTTGTCAGAAAATATTCAATTCGCTAAACGTTGTGAAGAAGAAGGAATTATCTTTATCGGTCCGAAAAGTAAGCATTTAGATATGTTTGGAGATAAAGTGAAAGCAAGAACACAAGCGCAGCTAGCACAAATTCCAGTTATACCTGGTAGTGATGGTCCAGTAAATTCATTAGAAGAAGTCGAAAAATTTGCTGAAAAGTATGATTACCCGATTATTATTAAAGCATCCCTTGGGGGTGGCGGTCGTGGTATGCGTATTGTGCGTACTAGTGAGGAATTAGGAGAATCATATAATCGAGCGAAATCAGAAGCGAAAGCAGCTTTTGGTAATGATGAAGTTTACGTCGAAAAATTCGTTGAAAAACCTAAACATATAGAAGTACAAATTTTAGCAGATGAAGAAGGCAATGTTGTTCATTTATACGAGCGTGACTGTTCTGTACAACGTCGTCATCAAAAAGTTGTAGAAATTGCACCGAGTGTATCACTTTCAGATGATCTGCGTCAGCGTATTTGTGATGCTGCTGTGAAGTTAACGAAAAATGTAAACTATTTAAATGCAGGAACAGTAGAATTCCTTGTAAAAGATGATGAGTTTTACTTTATTGAAGTAAATCCACGTGTTCAAGTAGAACATACGATTACAGAAATGATTACGGGAGTAGATATTGTTCAATCACAAATTTTAATAGCGGATGGACATTCATTACATAGCAAAATGGTAGGTGTTCCGAAGCAAGAGGAAGTAGTTGTACATGGATTTGCAATTCAATCTCGTGTAACAACTGAAGATCCGCTAAATAATTTTATGCCGGATACAGGAAAAATTATGGCGTATCGATCAGGTGGTGGTTTTGGTGTGCGTCTTGATACAGGGAATAGCTTCCAAGGTGCAGTTATTACACCGTACTACGATTCTTTACTTGTAAAAGTTACAACTTGGGCACTTACTTTTGAGCAAGCTGCTGCAAAAATGGAACGTAACTTAAAAGAATTCCGTATTCGTGGTATTAAAACAAATATTCCATTCCTAGAGAATGTAGTAAAGCATAAAAACTTCTTATCAGGAGAATATGATACTTCATTTATCGATGCGTCACCTGAATTGTTCTTGTTCCCGAAACGTAAAGACCGTGGAACGAAAATGTTAAATTACATTGGTACAGTAACAGTAAATGGTTTCCCAGGAGTAGGGAAAAAAGAAAAACCAATATTCCCAGATGCTCGTATTCCATGTTTAAAACATTCAGAGCCAATCCAAAATGGAACGAAACAAATTTTGGACGAGCGTGGAGCGGACGGATTAGTAAAATGGGTACAGGATCAAAAACGTGTACTTTTAACGGATACAACATTCCGTGATGCACACCAGTCATTACTTGCAACTCGTATTCGTACAAAAGATTTACATCAAATTGCGGAGCCAACAGCGAGAATGTTACCGAACCTATTCTCAGCGGAAATGTGGGGCGGTGCAACGTTTGATGTTGCGTATCGTTTCTTAAAAGAAGATCCATGGGAACGATTACTAGATCTTCGTGAAAAAATGCCGAACGTGTTATTCCAAATGTTACTTCGTTCTTCAAACGCAGTTGGATACAAAAACTATCCAGATAATTTAATTCAAAAATTTGTGGAATGTTCTGCTCAAGCAGGCATTGATGTATTCCGTATTTTTGATAGTTTAAACTGGGTGGAAGGCATGAGAGTTGCAATTGACGCTGTACGAGACACTGGTAAAATTGCAGAAGCAACAATGTGCTACACAGGGGATATTCATGATCCACTGCGTAGTAAATATGATTTAAATTATTATAAAAATTTAGCAAAAGAGTTAGAAGCATCAGGAGCTCACATTTTAGGTATTAAAGATATGGCGGGCTTACTAAAACCAAATGCAGCATATGATTTAGTTTCTGCATTAAAAGAGACAGTGTCGATTCCAATTCATCTGCACACGCACGATACGAGTGGAAATGGTATATTAACGTATACGAAGGCAATTGAAGCAGGTGTTGATATCGTCGATGTAGCAGTGAGTTCTATGGCTGGTCAAACGTCACAACCAAGTGCGAACACGCTATACTATGCGTTAGGCGGAAACGAAAGACAACCAGATGTTAATATAGATTCTTTAGAAAAACTATCTCACTATTGGGAAGATGTACGCAAATACTATGCACCGTTTGAAAGTGGTATGAATGCCCCTCATACAGAGGTATATATGCATGAAATGCCGGGTGGGCAGTATAGTAATCTTCAGCAACAAGCGAAGGCGGTTGGTTTAGGAGATCGCTTCGATGAAGTGAAAGTAATGTACCGCCGTGTGAATGACATGTTTGGAGATATTGTAAAAGTAACACCATCATCAAAAGTTGTTGGTGATATGGCATTATTTATGGTTCAAAACCATCTGACAGAACAAGATGTTTTAGAGCGTGGACATGCGATGGACTTCCCAGGGTCTGTTGTTGAAATGTTCTCTGGTGATTTAGGTCAACCGTACGGTGGTTTCCCGAAAGAATTACAAAAGATTATTTTAAAAGGGAAAGAGCCATTAACAGTAAGACCAGGTGAATTACTAGAGCCAGTAGATTTCGAAGCGTTAAAAGAAGAATTATTCCATAAACTTGGACGCGAAGTAACGATTTTTGATGTAGTAGCATATGCTTTATATCCAAAAGTATTTATGGATTATGAAAAAGTTGCTGAGCTTTATGGAAATGTATCTGTACTTGATACACCGACGTTCTTCTATGGTATGAGACTAGGTGAAGAAATTGATGTAGAAATTGAACAGGGTAAAACATTGATGGTTAAACTAGTATCAATTGGAGAACCTCAGCCGGATGGAAACCGTGTTCTTTACTTGGAATTTAACGGTCAACCACGTGAAATTATCGTGAAAGACGAGAGTGTAAAAGCAACAGTTGCACAACGTGTGAAAGGAAACCGTGAGAATCCAAATCATATTAGTGCAACGATGCCAGGAACGGTAATTAAAGTAGTTGTAAAAGAAGGCGACGAAGTGAAAAAAGGCGATTCTATGGCAATTACAGAAGCGATGAAAATGGAAACGACAGTTCAAGCGCCGTTCAATGGTAAAGTGAAGAAAGTATATGTTAACGATGGTGATGCGATTCAAACGGGTGATTTACTTATTGAATTAGATCACTAAAATAAGAAAAGAGCTGTGTAAATACAGCTCTTTTTTTATTGCAAAAAATCCCTTGCCGAATTGGCAAGGGATTTTAGTTTTAAATTATTTTGTTTGTTTAGAAGTTGATTCGGCTTCTTTGGCATTCACTTTACTTCTTGTTCCTAGCATAACTAAATAGCATAGTACGGCAAACAAGCAAGAAATGAATAGAGAATGTAACAATGCCATTGCTAAACTAGCGTTTGTAAATACAACTAAAACTCCTACTACAGCTTGAAGTGTAACAAGGATAAATGAAATAATCCATCCCCAATATACTACAGATTGCTGCTTGTAATGGCGAATAGCGAGAATCATCGCGTATAGTATCCAAGCGAAAATTAACATCGCTGCAACTCTATGGCCCATTTGAACCCATTCATGTAGTTGAGTTGGCATAGGTCTGTTTTTGCTACATAAAGGAAAGTCTGGACAGGCTAAGCTAGCTCGTTCGTGACGTACTAAAGCACCTGTGTAGACGACGATATAACTGTAAATTGTTACACCATAAATATGAAATTTCATTTTTTTGTCCATAATAAGTGAACGTGCATCAAATTTTTGGTCAATTTCAAAGATAAGACACGTTAATAAAATGACAGAAGCAAATGAAATTAAGGAAATACCGAAATGGATAGCAAGTACAGCTGGCATTTGTCCCCAAACAACTGCTGCTGCTCCCATTAATGCTTGTGCAACTAAAAATACGAAGGATAAAATTGCTAACGTTTTTGTTTCACGCACATGTTTATAATATTTCCAGGACAAAATACAAAGTAGAGTGACAAGAATTCCAGCTGATCCTGATGTTAATCGGTGGCTAAGTTCAATAATAGTTTCCATTGATAAATTAGATGGAACAAATTCACCGTTACAAAGTGGCCATGATTTACCACAACCTTGACCAGAACCTGTTTTTGTAACTAAAGCGCCTCCTAATAAAACTATTAATAAATCAAGGCTTGTAATGACTGCTAACCATTTAATAAAGCGTTGCAATCTCTTTCACCATCTTTCTGCTATGAAGTTATTGCGAAATATTTTCATTCCATTATGTATAGAATAAAACGCGCTAGTTCCTATGATATATAAAAAATAATAAAATAGCAAAGAAATGGAGGGGGAAGGAAAGGGAGAGAAAATAGGTGTAAAAACAGGGTTCGCAAGGAAAATTTTGGGTGAAAAATAGGCTATTTTGAAAAGAAATGGGGAGAATACGTGTTAAATAGGACAAAATAGTTTATTATAGAAGGTAACATCATGTTATGATAAGGACAAGTCAGAATGAAGTTTTTTATATTCGACACAAAAAGTTCATGTTTTCTTCACAAAATGTTCGGGAAATATGATTTAATATATTGGAGTATGGGCGTAGATTAGTAGTAGAATGGGTTAACAATGTTTCTACTGTAATAATATTGCTATATAGAAGCGAATTATTTCATTTGAAATAGGCGCAAAAAGAAAGATGAAAGTTTTAAGAGGGGGTTAGAGTGATGAACCATGCAACAAGTGAGCTGCATGATGAGTCCGCTGTTACAAGTGTACCGGAAACAACTCGGTTACAAGATTTAAAAGCACTCGTTAAAATGGGGATTGTAAACTCAAATACACTTACTGTATTTACAGGATTTTGGTTGGCATTACACTTTAATGGATTAAGTGTAATGGATAATCTGGATAAGTTATTCTTTACAATCGTTGGTTCAGGATTAATTATGGCAGGGGTATGTTGTTTAAACAACTACATTGATCGAGACATCGATCCATTAATGGAAAGAACAAAGACCCGTCCAACGGTTACTGGAAAGTATAAACCAGGATTTGCACTTACATTTGGACTAGTCATATTACTTCTTGGTTTTGTATTTTTATTATTAACAACACCAATGGCAGTCTTAATGGGATTTATTGGTGCTTTCACATATGTTGTTCTATATAGTTTATGGACAAAGAGAAAGTATACACTAAATACTGTTGTAGGTAGTATATCTGGTGCAGTTCCTCCTTTAATTGGATGGGCAGCAATCGATCCATCTTTAGGCCATCCAATTGCTTGGATGTTATTTTTAATTATGTTTATTTGGCAAATCCCACATTTCCTTGCATTAGCAATGAAACGTGTTGATGAATATCGAAATGCAGGAATTCCAATGCTTCCTGTAGTTCATGGATTTGAAATTACGAAACGCCAAATTATGATTTGGACAGTATGTTTATTACCACTACCATTTTATATGAGTGGACTAGGGATAACATTTATGGTAATTGCAACACTGCTTAACATCGGATGGATCGTTTTAGGATTTTATGGCTTCCGTAAGAAAGATGACATCAAATGGTCCGTGCAAATGTTTGTTTATTCCCTAAATTATTTAACAATCTTATTTGTATCAATGATTGTAGTTACATTCTTCTAAGACAACGACATAATTGGATTTCTTTACGTTGAGATTTACTTTACTTAACTATAAAGTACAATCTAATTCACAAGGAAAGTGGGGGTTGTTTGTATGAAGAAACAGTGGCGACTGCTTTCGTTCGTTTCACTGCTGGCTTTACTGTTAGGGGGATGCGGTAAAGCCTTTCAATCTACTTTAATTCCGCAAGGAGAAGTAGCAAAAATGCAATATGATTTACTTCTACTGGCGAGTGCAATCATGGTAGGAGTAGTACTAGTAGTTACTATTATTTTCTTATATGTAATTGTGCGTTTCCGACAAAAGAAAGGTCAGGAAGATTATATTCCAGAGCAAGTTGAAGGGAATCACAAGCTAGAAATTATATGGACAGTTATTCCGATTATTCTTTTACTAATCTTAGCTGTTCCAACAGTTACATATACATTCAAACTTGCTGATGTAAGTGCGATGGAGAAAAAGAATATTGATAAAGATACTATCGTTGTTGATGTAACAGCGAATCTTTATTGGTGGGAATTTTCTTATAAATCAGAAAAGATAGTAACTTCGCAAGATTTGGTCATCCCCACAGGTAAGAAAGTGTATTTAAATTTGAAGGGTGCCGATATTAAACACTCATTTTGGGTTCCATCTTTAGCAGGGAAAATGGATACAAATACAGACAATGTGAACAAAATGTGGTTAAAGGCAGATAAATCGGGCACTTATAATGGTTTTTGTACAGAATTTTGCGGCCCATCACATTCTTTAATGCAATTTAAAGTGAAAGCTTTAGATGAAAGCGAGTACAAAAAATGGCTTGCTGATATGAAGAAGATTGATGGGAAGAAAGAAGTAGCTTCAACAAAGGCGCAAGAGGGCCAAGAAATATTTAATAAAAGCTGTATTGGTTGTCACGCAGTTGGATCTAATGATAGTAGACCACCTTCCGCTCGTATCGCACCAAACTTAGCAAACTTTGCGGATCGCGATATGGTTGCCGGTATTGCCGAAAACAATGAAGAAAACTTAAAAAAATGGCTGAAAGATCCTGAAAATATGAAGCCAGGAAACAAAATGACTGGCAAATATGGCAACTTAACGGATGATCAAATTGATGCATTAAATGCATACTTACAAACGTTAAAAGTTGAAAAGTAAAGAGGGACTATTCGCGAAGGGGAGGTTGAAAACGTGAGTTCTGTAGCAAAAAAACAGGGGATGGGTGCTGTCATATGGGATTATTTAACGACAGTAGACCATAAAAAGATTGCCATTCTCTATTTAATTGCAGGTGGATTGTTTTTTGTAATAGGCGGAATAGAAGCTCTATTTATTCGCCTTCAATTAGCGATTCCTAACAACGCTTTTCTTGTTGGGGATGCTTATAATCAAGTATTAACGATGCACGGTACAACAATGATTTTCCTCGCAGCTATGCCACTCGTGTTTGCATTTATGAACGCCGCTGTACCACTTCAAATTGGTGCACGTGATGTAGCGTTCCCGTTTTTGAATTCACTCGGATTTTGGTTATTTTTCTTTGGTGGAGTATTTTTAAATTTAAGTTGGTTTTTAGGTGGAGCACCTGATGCAGGATGGACATCTTATGCATCTTTAGCTTTAGCCTCTAAAGGTCATGGTGTTGATTTCTATGTACTCGGCTTGCAAATCTCAGGTATTGGTACACTAATTGGAGGAATTAACTTCCTTGTAACCATTATTAATATGCGCGCTCCAGGAATGACGTATATGCGTATGCCGATGTTTACATGGACAACATTTGTAACATCTTCGCTTATATTATTCGCTTTTCCGCCGTTAACTGTAGGATTAGGACTTTTAATGTTAGATCGTTTATTTGGAACAAGTTTCTTTAATCCGGCATTGGGCGGGAATACAATTATATGGGAGCATTTATTCTGGATTTTCGGTCATCCAGAAGTATACATTCTTATACTCCCAGCTTTCGGAATATTCTCAGAAATCTTCGCAACATTTTCGAAAAAACGATTGTTTGGTTATTCATCGATGGTGTTTGCGACTGTATTAATTGGATTTTTAGGATTTATGGTATGGGCGCACCATATGTTTACTGTTGGACTTGGTCCAGTTGCTAATGCTATTTTCTCAGTTGCAACAATGGCGATTGCGGTTCCGACTGGTATCAAAATATTCAACTGGCTCTTTACAATGTGGGGCGGAAGTATTCGTTTTACGACACCAATGATGTGGGCAGTAGCTTTCATTCCATCATTCGTAATGGGTGGAGTTACAGGGGTTATGCTAGCATCTGCACCAGCTGATTATCAATTTCATGATAACTATTTCGTAGTAGCACATTTTCATTATGTAATCGTTGGCGGTGTTGTATTTGGTTTACTTGCAGGAGCTCATTATTATTGGCCACTGATGTTTAATAAAGTATTAAATGAAACATTAGGAAAGATAACGTTTTGGCTATTCTTTATCGGCTTCCATTTAACTTTCTTTATTCAGCATTTCCTTGGCTTGATTGGTATGCCACGCCGTTACTACACATATCTTGAAGGGCAAGGGTTGGAAATGGGGAATATGATTAGTTCCATCGGAGCGGTGTTTATGGCTCTTGGAACGATTGTTCTTCTATTCAATGTAATTAAAACGACAGTATCAAAAGAAAAAGCTGGTCGTGATCCGTGGGATGCACGTACATTAGAATGGACAATGCCAGCACCGACACCAGAATATAACTTTAAACAATTACCATTTGTTCGCGGATTAGATCCGTTTTGGATTGAAAAACGTGAAGGTAATAAAGAAATGACAGCAGCGGAACCAGTTGGTGATATTCATATGCCAAATCCTTCGTTTTCACCATTTGTCATTTCTTTCGGATTGTTTATAGCGGCATTTGGTGCGATGTATATGCAGGGCGGAAAAGATAAGTTCTGGTTATTAGTAGCAATTATTGGTTTAATCATTACATTTGGCACAATGTTCCTACGTTCAGTAATTGATGATCATGGGTATCATATTCATAAAGAAGATTTAGAGGATAAGGGGGGCAAGGCATAATGCATGTAGATGAAAAATTAACGAATGAAACATTTCCAGCAGAGCCTGAAAAAGCAACCCTTGAAGGGAAAAATAAGTTTGTCGGTTTTTGGTTATTTCTTGGAGGCGAAACAGTGTTGTTCGCTTCCTTATTCGGAACATATTTAGCGTTAAAGAATTCTACAAATGGTGGACCAACATCTCAAGAGATGTTCCAAATGCCACTCGTTTTCATTATGACGATGCTTTTATTAACGAGTAGCTTAACGAGTGTATATGCGATGTATCACATGAAAAACTTTAACTTTAAGAAAATGCAGCTTTGGTTACTAGTAACAGTATTGCTAGGTTTAGGGTTTTTAGGATTTGAGATATATGAGTTTTATCATTATACACATGAATTTAAGCATACTATGAGAAGTAGTGCCTTTGGCTCTGCGTTTTATGCTCTTGTTGGTACACATGGACTCCACGTATTGTTTGGGTTATGTTGGATTTTAACATTAATCTTTAGAAATGCGAAGAGAGGTCTAAATTTATACAATGCACCGAAGTTTTATGTTGCATCGATTTATTGGCACTTTATTGACGTAGTTTGGGTGTTTATTTTCACTGTAGTATATTTAATGGGAATGGTGGGATAAACAATGGCGATAAAGCAAACGAATAATCCTAAAGTTGATCTTGTTTATCGGAAGAGAAAAAGTGCGGAGGAAATGAGGCATCAAGTTATTACGTTTGCATTAATGATTTTTTTAACATTAGTTGCATTTGTAGCAGTGGCGTATCCAAAAACTTTTAGTCCGATTTTCTCTGTACCGTTTATTTTACTATTAGCAGTGGTACAAGTAATTTTTCAATTGTATTATTTTATGCATATGAGTCATAAAGGACATGAAGCAGCAAGTTTCTTTCTTTACTCTGGTCTGCTAATAGGGTTAATTACAATTTTAGCTTTTATGACAATCGTGTGGATTTGAAAAGTGAAAAATAAGGGAGCTTGTGTTGTCACAGCTCCCTCTTCATATTATGAGATAACCTTACGAAGGCAGGTGTGAAAATGAGTAACTTGTGGATATTTGGTTTTCAGGCTTTATGGAGTCCAATCTTTTTATTATTTATGCTTTCGATTCTTATTGGGTACTTCTTAATTATTGGACCATATAGAATGCGATTTGAAAATGCGACGAAGGTAAGTAAGAAGCAAATTTTTTATTTTACGACTGGTATTGTTCTTTTGTATTTTGTAAAGGGAGGGCCTATTGATTTAATTGGCCATATTATATTTAGTGCTCATATGTTTGAAATGGCAGTCATGTATATTGCAGTTCCACCGTTACTGTTGCTTGGTATACCAATTTGGTTATATCGTTACATTACTTCTTTTAAGTTCGTTCAAATTATATTAAAGGCATTTGCTAAACCACTTATTGCGTTGTTTGTATTTAACGGCCTGTTTTCTTTTTATCATTTACCAGTTGTTTTTGATACAGTAAAACAAAGTCAAATAGCTCATCCTATTTGTCTCGCTATATTGTTTTTTACAGCAATCATGATGTGGTGGCCGATGTTAAATCCATTACCAGAATATCAAACGTTAAGTGATATAAAGAAACTTGGTTATATGTTTGCTAACGGCATATTATTAACGCCTGCATGTGCGTTAATCATTTTTGCGACAGCCCCGTTATTTGCAACGTATACGGATCCGGCTGCTTGGATGAAAGCGATGGAACTATGTGTACCAGCGGGCACTTTATCAGATTTAAATATAACGGGACCAGAATTTTTGCACTGGATGCCAGTCGTACAAGATCAGCAAACTGGTGGTATCATAATGAAAATTGTCCAGGAAATAGTGTACGGTACAATTATAGGTTATGTATTCTTTAGATGGGCACGTAGAGAACGTGAAAAGGATAAGGAGCAGTTGCAACAATTGCCGCCGTATTTACAGATTAAGTAAAAAAGTGTATGGGATTCCATGCGCTTTTTCTTTTTTAGTTACCTTAAAAAGATTGAATTTTCTAACTTTTTATGTTAAGTTAGTGTAGGCGTGTACTAAAAGTGGAGATAAAATTTACTACTAGCTTTCATGCGTAATAATTCCATATGTAGTGCAAGTTTTTTAGAGAGTTACAAATATATATTGTTATCTTTAATAAACACGAACTATTTTAAGGGGGAGTTTAAATGGGTAGTAGTGGAAGTATGGTAAAGCCGATTAGTGGTTTTTTGACAGCACTAATTCAATATCCAGTACCAGTAGTAGAATCGCGTACAGACATTGATAAACAAATTCAACAAATCATAAAAACAATTCATTCGACCAAATCAGGTTACCCTGGTTTAGAATTGATAGTATTTCCTGAATATAGTACACAAGGGCTCAATACAAAAAAATGGACTACAGAAGAATTTTTATGCACAGTGCCTGGGCCAGAAACAGACTTATTTGCTGAGGCATGTAAAGAATCTAAAGTATATGGTGTTTTTTCAATAATGGAGAAAAATCCTGATGGTGGAGAGCCGTATAATACAGCAGTTATTATTGATCCACAAGGTGAAATGATTTTGAAGTATCGTAAGCTAAATCCTTGGGTGCCAGTCGAGCCTTGGAAAGCTGGAGATTTAGGCTTACCTGTTTGTGATGGACCTGGAGGAAGTAAATTAGCTGTTTGTATTTGTCATGATGGCATGTTCCCTGAAGTAGCTCGTGAAGCGGCCTATAAAGGTGCAAATGTCTTAATTCGTATTTCTGGATATAGTACACAAGTTAGTGAACAATGGATGCTAACGAATCGTTCAAATGCATGGCAAAATTTAATGTATACATTGTCGGTAAACTTAGCGGGTTATGATGGTGTATTTTATTACTTTGGTGAAGGACAAGTATGTAATTTTGATGGGACTACTTTAGTACAGGGTCATCGAAATCCTTGGGAGATTGTTACTGCTGAAGTATATCCAGAACTAGCAGATCAGGCTAGATTAGGATGGGGATTGGAAAATAATATATATAATCTAGGTTCAAGAGGATATGTAGCAACTCCTGGTGGGGTGAAAGAAAATCCATATACGTTTGTAAAAGATTTAGCTGAAGGTAAATATAAGGTCCCTTGGGAAGATGAGATTAAAGTAAAAGATGGATCTATTTATGGATATCCAGTAAAAAAAACGATTCATTCTTAGGGAAGGGAAATGAAACAAGCGCATCATATTGATGCGCTTGTTTTTGTTAATCAATAATTTGAAATTCTTTTAACTCTTTTTCGACATTTTGTAGGAGTTGTTCGCTTTTTTGAAGTACATTCGTTGGGAAAGTCTCATCATCACCATATTCAACGCCGTGAGGATAATAATGTTTTCCTAATAAGGGGGGGAGTAGTTTTACTTCAGCGTGTCTACTGCCAATGTCACCTTCAACAGCAACTCCTTGCACTCGTAAATAATAAACATCCTTTAATATTTCAAATTTATAATCGTATGTAACTCGTTCATAATCCCACTGTCCGGCAAGTACGAAGTGGTTGTTTTCCATGATTTCAGTTAAAAGAGTTAATTCAACGACGGCTCCATTAAATTTCGTATTTGTAAATTGCATATAATACCTCCTTTTTTAATGTTACACCATTATTTTTATAATAGTATGAATAATAAGAAAGTGCAATTCATATTGAGAGAAAAGGGATAATCCAGACTTTTTTCACAAAAATATGATATAGTGAAAAGAGTACGGTACACACAAAAAGAAAGAAAAGGATTTGTGTATATCTCAATTTTATGTTTTGTTCAGGAGGTATATCGTTTGAAGAAATTATTGCGTATCGTAATGATTACATTTTTAATTTTAGCTGTTGATTTATACGGGAAATTACTCGTTTCACAATATATATTAACCCCATCTCAATCAAAGCAAGAAAATAAAATTGTGAAAAAGAAAAAGCAAATTAAGGAAGACTCCTCAGACACTGTTTTAAATATGATTGGTGAAGACTCTGAAAACCTATTAGCGAAGTGGGGAGAACCCTCTCGAATAGAGCCATCTGCATACGGATATGAATGGTGGGTATACAACCAGGATTTAACTCAGTATGTTCAATTTGGAGTTTCTGAACGTAAAGTTGTAACGGCATACGCAGCTGGTGAACAAGTTAAGGTTCCACCTTATTATATAAATGAAAAATATGAAGAAGTATATAAAAAAAGTCCGCTTTCGCATGAAATTTCATTAAAAAGAGGGAAAAATAGTTATCAATTTGAGCTATCTGATACCGAAGTCATGGAACAACCGTTAATACCTGTAGAAGATGGATGGGCGCAATTGTATTTTGATCAATTTACACATGAGCTTGTTGGTGTTCGTTATATGGATGATGAAACTTTATTACGCCAAAGACCGTATCAGCTCGTTTATTCAGGTGAATTAATAGCAGAACAACCATTGACTCCAGAAAAAATAAAACAAGTAGAAAATGGGAATATGCAACAAATTTTTGATTTAACAAATATCATTCGAAGTCGTCATAAATTACCATTATTAACATGGGATCAGGAAACAGCAGATGTTGCTGTTGGTCACAGTAAAGATATGAAAGACAATAATTATTTTTCTCATGACTCACCTACATTAGGTACACTAGGAGATCGTTTGCAGCGCGGGAAAGTAGGATTTCAACTTGCTGGTGAGAACATAGCGGCGCAACATAGTGATGGAATTGCGGCAGTGCAAGGTTGGTTAAATAGTGAGGGGCATAGAAAGAATTTATTAAATGAACAATTTACAGGATTAGGTGTTGGTGTATACGATAAATTTTATACACAAAACTTTATTCGAAAATAAAGCGAAACTGTAAGCGGTGGGGTGTTACATCACCTAATTAGTTACTTCGTATTCACTGAATTGTAGGTGGGAATCTGACCGTATGCAAATAGCAGAAAAAAAGGTGCATGAATCGTCTAAAAATAGGCGAACCATGCGCCTTTTTTTTCTTACTATATAGTAGATATACATGGAGAGGTGAGGATTATGCCAACAACAAAAGGACCGTTACATCCATCGGTTCAACAGTTTAAAGAATTTGTAAACCATCACCCTAAAATGGTTCATGAGGTTAGAAGTGGTCATAAAACATGGCAACAATTTTATGAAGAATGGTACTTACTTGGTGAAGAAGATCCAATATGGGCAACTTATAGACCGGATGGAGCGCCTGCTTTTTCTTCGGTAAAAGAAAATAAAAAAGAAAAAGATAATCGAACTGAAGAGGAAAAAACTGCTGATGTGATGGGGCAAATGCTTTCTTTTTTTAAAAAGTTGGACGTGGAACAAATGCAGAACCATTTAGCCAATGTGACGAGTGCAATTGGGAGCGTGCAACAAGTTATTCAGCAATTTCAAGGTAACCGTACGCAGCAAGAGCAAAGTACTTCAGAAAATAACCCGTTTTTCTTTCAAAAGGATTAGGGGGAAAGATGATGAGAGCAGAAATTATGGAGTTTATAAAGGCTGATGAGGATTTATCTCGTTATATTAGAGAGCAACCGTACTGGTATAGAAAATTAACACGAAATCCTGAAGAAAAAGAGGCTTTTGAGTTAGCGGCGATGCAACATTTCAAAAAAACGATACCAGATAAAGTGGAAAAGTTTCAAAATCAATTGGCCGTTGCTTCGATCATGATTGATATGTTTCAGTATATGAAGCAACAAAACGCAACCTAATTGGAAGTGAAAAATATGTCCGTCATGCAGAACTTTTGTTACAATAGAAGTTGATTATTTAAAAAGGAGTTGCAGCATGACGGAAATTTGTTTAGTACGACATGGACAAACTGATTGGAATTTTCAAGAAATTATTCAGGGGCGAGAAGATATTCCGCTTAATGAAGTTGGTAAGAAGCAAGCGAGTCAAAGTGCAGCTGCTTTACAAGAAGAAACGTGGGATATCATTATAAGTAGCCCGTTAATTAGAGCGCAAGAAACGGCTAATGAAATCGCAACGGCAGTTGGATTACAATCGATTTTATTAGATGAGCGATTTGTTGAACGGAATTTTGGAGAAGCTTCAGGGAAGCCGGTTGCGGCTGTTAGAGAGTTGATTGCTGAGGGTAAAGTAGAAGGTATGGAGCGAGATGAAGAGATTGTAGCTCGTTGCTTTGCTGCTTTAGAAGATGTTGCGACAACTCATTTTGGCAAACGTATTATTATTGTTGCTCACTCACACGCGATAAAAGCGATTTTACATGCCATTGAACCAGATGAAATTACATTTAAGACACCATTAAAAAATGCGTGTATTAGTTATGTGAAACAAAATAGTGGAAAATGGGATGTTCTTAAATATAATATAGCGGAACATATTAATGTATAAGTGTGTACGGATATAGTGTAAAAATAGTTACGTTATATCTTTCTTTTGAGTAAGTCACTTCAATTAGTAGTTCTAATCTAAATGTGGTATGATGGATACTCGGAGGTGTCTCTCATGATTGTAGCGACGCTAGAAAGCGTATTAATATTAGATAAGGCAGAGCAGCTTGCAAAAGCGATTATCTGTTCAGATATAGCAGAAGATTATCGTAAGTATTATAGAGAATTACATGAAGATATGGAACTTCAGACGCTAATTCAGCAATTTACAGCGATGAAAGAACGGTATGAGGAAGTACAGCGTTTTGGAAAATACCATCCTGACTATACTACCGTGTCGATGAAAATGAGAGAATTAAAGCGTTCTGTGGACTTACATGATAAGGTTGCAGCTTTTAAAAGAGCAGAAACTGCTTTGCAGAAGTTATTAGACGAAGTTAGTGTAGCAATCGGTTCGGAAGTGTCTTCTTCCATTAAAGTGCCAACAGGAAATCCATTCTTTGATGCTGGTGGCTGTGGTGGAGGTTGTGGTACTGGCGGAGGTTGTGGTTGTAAAAAAACGGGGTGATGTACCCCGTTTTTTAGAAGTTGGAAGAAAACGTATACAGAGTTTGTCCTGTAATGTTATAAATTTCTGATTGGTTTTCATAGAATATAAAATATATGTTTTTAAAAGGAGAAGATGGAGAAGATTATGTTCGGGCAACGACAAAGTATGATTGTTTATTTACATTCATTGAAACATGCCAAGATTTTAAGGAAATATGGTAACATACATTACATATCAAAACGATTAAAATATGCTGTAGTATATTGTGATATGGAACAAATTGAGCATATGATGCATAAGTTGAACAAACTTCCTTTTGTGAAAAAGATAGAACAGTCGTATCGCCCGTATTTAAAAACGGAATTTGAAAATTCCCGTCCTGATCGAGCAAAAGAATACGATTATAGCTAATAGAAAAAATCCCCTGCTAAATTTAGCGGGGGATTTTTCACTTGAAATAACGTGTTATTTCATCGGAGGAATGAAATTGTTCATTCGTAAAATACCAATTAAATGATTAAAAAATAGTTCTTTTTCTGGGAAAGTTGTAGATGGTTTTACAGTAAAGGTAGCCACTTTTTTCCCGAGTTGTTCTGCCGTTTCTTCAAATAAAATGACACGTTTACTTTTTTTATTTTCAAATACAGGAATGCCTTCACGACATATGTATAATGGTTGGAAATCACCAGTAGTAGTTGGTTTTAATATTACAACAAGCGAACACACTTTTTTATCGTTTTTTATCGTTTCAAATTGTAACATATGTGCTATACGTTCTTGATTTGTTTTGGCAATTTCAAGTAATTCATATAAATCAGAGTAGCCTTCTCCAAGTTCTATAAAGCGTTGAATCATATCTTTTCCTCCTCTTTCTTTTACTGTACCATTTCACTTTTTAAATGAAAAGCACACAAAGAAAAAAAACCCTGCATAGCAGGGCCCTTCTTATACTAGCATGTACTAGTAAGAAGGCAAAGGGAGAGGAGAAACCGGAGGAAGAACTTATGGGGAAACGTAAGTCTTCTCCGCGGTTGGCAACAACATCGAAGGTGATGTTGTTATAATTATTTATGTCCAATCTAAATGAAGATATACATAATGAAATTAAATTTTATGTTGGGCTTTTTATTTTTCTTTTTTTTATTTTGTGATAGGATAAAAAAGATAAAGTGGAACTAATATACATATTGGGTTCATATTAGTGAATGATGAGATGAATACATAAAAATAACGAGAGGTTATTTGAGGCCGAGTTTTTCTATAGTTAGGTGAATGTGGTTTGTTAACGGTTACCGAAGTGGGAATGGCTTTCTATAATCGCTCGATAGATTGAAATAAAGGTAGTGACAACAGATGAGAGTAGTTTCAGGAAAATGTAAAGGACACCCACTTAAAGCGGTTCCTGGTAATACAACACGTCCAACGACAGATAAAGTAAAAGAATCTATTTTTAATATGATAGGTCCTTATTTTGATGGTGGTATCGCCCTTGATTTATTTGGTGGTAGTGGTGGTCTTGGAATTGAGGCTTTGAGCAGAGGGATCGATAAAGCAATTTTTGTTGATCGGGATAGTAAAGCGATAAAAGTAATTCATCAAAATTTAGAAAGTTGTAGAGTACAGGAACAAGCTGAAGTATATCGAAATGATGCTGAACGTGCAGTAAAGGCGTTAATAAAACGTGAAATGTCATTCGATCTTATATTAATAGATCCTCCATATAAAGAGCAAAAAATTGTATCTTTAATTAGTGTAATGGATCAACATGGATTGCTACATAGTGATGGATTAATTATGGCAGAGCATGGTAATGATGTAGTTTTACCTAATTCAATAGGAAGGCTTGTAAAAGTACGAGCTGAGAATTATGGGATTACTGCAATATCGATTTATAAGTATGAAGGTGAGGGGACAGAATGACAAGTATAGCTATTTCTTCAGGAAGTTTTGATCCAATTACCCTTGGGCATCTGGATATTATTAAAAGGGGAGCAAAAGTATTTGATGAGGTGTACGTAGTCGTTTTAAACAATTCATCAAAAAAACCATTCTTTTCAGTTGAAGAGCGATTAGAACTAATTCGAGAAGCGACAAAGGATATCCCGAATGTAAAGGTAGATTCGCATAGTGGGCTATTAGTAGAGTATGCAAAAATGCGTAATGCAAATGCAATATTACGTGGTTTACGAGCAGTTTCTGATTTTGAATATGAGATGCAAATTACTTCTATGAATCGAAAATTAGATGAAAATATTGAAACATTTTTTATTATGACAAACAACCAATATTCATTTTTAAGCTCGAGTATTGTAAAAGAAGTTGCGAGGTATGGAGGAAGTGTAGTGGATCTTGTACCTCCTATTGTAGAGCGTGCTTTAAAAGAAAAGTTTCAAACCCCGTTAAAGTGAACGGGGTTTTTCTTTATACGTGCGCAAAAATAATAAAATAACATATAAGTATAGACAAAATAATGTAAAAATTGGTCCATAATGTATAAAAGATGTCCAAATTTCATGTAGTATAGAAGGATGCTCGGATAAAAATACAGGAATATCTTTTGGCATAGGTGAGAAAGAACTCACTTTCTCATAAAATGGTGTCCAAAATACAAATGTAAAAATAGGGGCAAGAATACTTTGAATAATTCGTGCGAAAAAATAGGGTTTAAATCGGATATCTGTTTCAGCTAATATGCTAGCAACTTGTGCCTGAATAGAAAGACCGCTAAATGCTAAAATGAAGCTTGTTACCATAGCTTGTTGTAAGAGCGGTGTTTCATTTATTTGACTAATCATTTGGCTTCCGAGTGTCATTTCGAAAATACCTGATAATATAGGTATACTAAAATCTGTACTTAGTTGGAAGAATGATAAAATATGTTGCATAATAAAAGAAAGAGCTGCTGTAATGTGGAATACAGTAATCATTTTATTTAACACAGAGAATAAAATAATAAATCCGCCAATCATAAGTAATGTTTGAATAGAAGAAACAATGGCATCCCCAAGTAATTTACCAATTGGTCTTTTTTCTTGTAAGCGTGTCTCGTGAAGAATTAAAAAAGGGTTTTGAAAGCGACGTTTTTTTGTAGTGTGTGTATTATTTTTGTAAGCGGTATTATCGCCGTAAAAACGCATAATTAATCCGACAGCAAAGTTACTGAAATAATGGGCAGCGGCTAATATAATTCCTAATTTCGGATTATTAAAAAAACCGATAGACACAGCACCGAAAATAAAAAGTGGATTAGAAGAATTTGTGAAAGAAACGAGGCGCTCTGCTTCAATCTGAGTTAAAAGATTGCTTTTTCGTAGTCTAGCGCTTAATTTGGCGCCTGCAGGGAAACCAGAAGCCATTCCCATCGCCCAAACAAATCCGCCTATCCCTGGAACGCGAAAAAGTGGGCGCATGAGTGGTTCTAATATAACGCCAATAAATTTTACAACACCGATACTAATTAGAAGTTCCGCAATGATGAAAAACGGTAGTAGTGAAGGGAATACAACTTCCCACCATATATTTAACCCGCGAATAGAAGCTTGCAAAGCGGCTTGGGGGTGGAGTACAAGAGAAAAGGTTAAAAATAGCGTTGATATGGTAAGGAAAGCGGTTTTCCATTTTTCATACATGTAAGTAAATCCCCCTTTGTCCCAAAAAACGTTCATTTCAGTATACGTGGATACGTAGTGAATTTAGACCATAAGTATGAAAAAGGAATGAAAAAAATTAAAGGGTGAGAAAAATGAAAGAACCAAAGATTGGTTTAGCACTTGGGTCTGGAGGAGCCAAAGGGTTTGCTCATATTGGTGTAATAAAGGTTTTAAGGGAAGCTGGTATCCCTATTCACATGATTGCAGGAAGTAGTATGGGGGCGCTAATAGGTACGTTTTATGCGGCAAGTAGTAACGTTGAAAGATTGTATAAATTGGCATCTGTTTTTAAGCGGAAGTATTATTTAGATTTCACGGTACCGAAAATGGGATTTATTGCTGGAAAACGTGTCAAAGATATGATTAAAATGTTTACATATAATAAAAATTTAGAAGAGTTAGATATCCCGACGGCTGTTGTGGCTACTGACATATTGAAGGGGGAAAAAGTGGTTTTTACAAGTGGGCCAGTTGCAGATGCGGTGAGGGCTAGCATATCTGTTCCTGGAGTGTTTGTACCAGAAAAAATAGATGGAAGATTATTAGTGGATGGTGGAGTCATTGATCGCATCCCAGTATCGGTTGTGAAAGAGTTAGGGGCCGATATTGTTATCGCTGTTGATGTATCTCCAATTAAGGTGAATGGCGATGTTACGTCCATTTATGACGTAATCATGCAAAGTATTGAAATTATGCAGCATGAGCTTGTAATGAATCGGCAAATTGCATCGGATTTAATGATGCGACCAGCTGTAGAGCAATTTAGTTCACGTGCTTTTACAAACATTGAAGACATTATTCGAGTTGGAGAAGTAGAAGCAGAAAAACATGTTTCAAATATTTATTTATTAATTGAGCAGTGGAAGGAGAAACATAATGTTTAAGCGTTTTCGGTTTATATATGCAATCTTAATAGGGGTTATATTGGCGATGTTACTTGTTTACGTACGTTTACCGTATTATATAACAAAACCAGGAATGGCTGCCAAATTAGAGCCTTATGTTCAAGTTGAGGGTGGAACGAAAGAATCTGGTGATTTTATGCTTGTTACGGTTTCAATGGGACCAGCAAATGTGGTGAATTTAATAGCGGCACAGTTTAATAAATATACACATATTTCGAAAGCGGAAGAAATATTGCAAAAAGGTGAGAGTGATGAAGAATATCAATTTCGCCAAAATTATGCGATGAAAGATTCGCAAAATGCAGCAATTTATAATGCATATAAACGTGCAAATCGCTCAGTATCTTTTGAAAATAAAGGTGTATTAGTTGCTGGTGTGGCAAAAGGAATGCCGTCAGAAGGAAAGCTTAAGCTTGGTGATGTTATTATAGCTGTTGACGGAAAAACATTTGAAAAGACGGAGCAATTTATTGAATATATGACAGGGAAAAAAGAAAACGATGCTGTAAGTATTGAGTACATGAGAAATGGAAAACAATTGAAAGAGAATTTAAATGTAAAGACGATTCCTAATGGGAATGGGCGTGTCGGCATAGGTGTTTCTATCGTTACGGAAAGAGAATTAGTGGTCGATCCGAAAGTGAAAATTAATTCTCATGAAATTGGTGGACCATCCGCAGGTTTAATGTTCACATTAGAAATATATAATCAACTTGTGGAAGAAGACTTAACGAAAGGACATGAAATAGCTGGAACAGGTACAATTAATGAAAAAGGAGAAGTGGGCCCAATTGGTGGTATAAATCAAAAAGTGGTGGCTGCTAGCGATGCCGGGGCTGAAGTGTTCTTTGCGCCAAATGAAAAAGGTGCGGAGAAATCGAACTATAAAGATGCACTTGAGACTGCAAAGGATATTAAAACAAAAATGAAAATTGTACCAGTAGATACGCTGGATGATGCGTTAACATATTTAGAAAAGATGGATAAGGAAAAAACCTCTCTGAAATAGAGAGGTTTTTTTATAGGAATTTTGTAGTTGTTTCATCATAGCGAACAGGATGGTGTGTTATATCCTGTTTTAATAGTTGTGTGCGTAACGGTTCGTGCATGATGGAGAAATATACAGAGTTTGCTTTTTTCTCTATATCTAAAGCGGCATGGTCGAATGTTTTTGTATGAGTAAGGATTGGAAGTTCGATTTTTTTCTTGTTTTTTGAAAGGTAAGTTTGTCCTTTTTGTGACATACCTAGCAGGCGAATATATGGTGCGTGTTGTTCTATATTTGCGCTACGTATTTCCTCTTTTGTTGTGTTTGTTAAAATGTGTGTACAAGCTCTTTGTAATCTAGTCCATGTATAACGTTTTGTTTTTAATGCTTCCATGAATGAATAGAAGGAGGAACTGTTTTGTATTTTTGATAAAATACGATGCTCTAAACCTTCTTCTATTTCATATATATGTCGTAAGTCCCCTGGAGACATCGTCATGAGTCTATATTTAAAAAATGAAAAGTATTGTTCCCAATTATGTAATATCCCGTAATTTTGTTTGTAATTTGCTAAAAGCGAAGTGGTTGCCTGTGGGAGAAAAGGTTCAATTGTTGTAAATGATCCTTCTTCGCTAAAGAGTTGTTTTCGGATGCTTGTCGCGCTTGCAATATGTTGGTCATTAAATGTTTCATCATGATAATGAGAGGCAAATCTTTTTATAGTTTGAGCTTGTATAGAGCTATTTTGTGACAGAATTGCTTTCATATATTGGAAGCCTAAAATATTATTTGGTTGTGACATATCTATGTTTTTTTCAGATGTTAAAATGTGTGAGAAAGCATCCGATGTTGCTTTTGCATAACTATTACCAGCGTCCATGAATTGTTTTACAAGGTAGTTAAAAGTCTCTTCTTCGTTTTTTTGTACGGAGATGGTATTATAAAAATTTTCGATTTGTCCATCCTCACTACCGAAACAAATTTCAGAAACACGTAGGGCATTTAAAATGGAAATAGCACCATTTGCGAAGGTTTCAGCCTTTTGTGTTGCAAAGATGTATGGAAGCTCTACAACAAGGTCTACGCCGTTTGCTAAGGCCATTTTAGTGCGATACCATTTGGAAATGAGTGCGGGCTCACCACGCTGTAAAAAAGGACCACTCATAACGGCAATTATTATATCAGATTGTGTTAACTTTTTTGTCTGTTGCACATGATAAAGATGACCGTTATGAAAAGGGTTATATTCAACAACAATACCACCAGCTTTTATGGTAATCTCTCCTTTCGATGTAGCATCTTTTTGAAAAACGTGATACTCTATATATTATTTACTATGATGACTTCATTATAGTGTAAAGAAAAAACATTGACAAATATAAAATGGCTAGCTATAATTTTGTTTGTTGCCTTGAGGTGATATGATATGAAATGGTCCATCCATCAATTGAATAAATTGAGAAATAAAGGATTGACATTGGATGAGATGGTAGATGTAAGTGAGCTAAAAGAGGTCGAGAAAGATATTCGTGAAATTAATCCTGTTCATGTAACGGGAAGAGTTGATTTTGGCTCCGGTAAGTTTACGTTTCATCTACATATAACTGGAAGCATGGTTTTACCATGTTCTCGCTCTTTAGTAGATGTGACATTACCATTTGACATTAAAACAACTGAGGTGTTCCAAACTTCACAAGAAGAATTTGAAACTGAAGCTGAAATTCATTCTTTAGAAGGAGAAGTACTTGACTTACTGCCCGTAATCAAGGAAAATATACTTTTGGAGATTCCAATGCAAATTTTCAGTGATGATGTTTCTGGTGGAGCACCGACGCAAGGTCAAGACTGGCAAGTGATTTCGGAAGAAGACAAAGAAAAGACTGTTGATCCAAGATTGGCAGGACTTGCAAAGTTTTTTGACAAATAATCGGAAGACTGGTTCAGGCCTTCATATGAAAATAACTATTTCTTTTAAGGAGGTGGGAAGAATGGCTGTACCTTTTAGAAGAACTTCTAAAACAGTAAAAAGAAAGCGTCGTACGCATTTCAAATTATCAGTACCTGGTATGGTAGAGTGCCCAAGCTGTGGTGAAGCGAAATTAGCTCACCGTGTATGTAAAGCATGCGGTACTTACAAAGGTAAAGAAGTAATCAGCAAGTAATTGCGGGAAAATAAACGCAGAAGATATCTTCTGCGTTTATTTTTTTTGTCTTAATCTTTAGTTGTTGTATTCTATCTTTTCTAGTAACTGCATATGCTTAATAAAAAATGCATAGGGAGGACTAGAGAGATGGCGACAACAAGACAAGATGCTTGGACTGATGATGAAGATTTGCTTCTGGCAGAAGTAGTACTCCGGCATATTCGAGAAGGTGGAACACAACTTTCTGCCTTTAAGGAAGTGGGGAAAAATTTATCTCGTACACCAGCAGCATGTGGGTTTAGATGGAATTCTTACGTAAGAAAGCAATATAAAGAACGTATTGAGGAAGCAAAGCAACTTCGTAAAGTAGAAAATTATGAAGTGAAAGAGACAAAGGTGTTAGAACCTACGTCAATTACGTTGAATGATGTTATTGATTTCTTGCAAAATTATAAAGATGAAAACTCTTTAACGGTGTTGCAACAACAAGTTGAATCATTACAAACAGAAAGAGAGCGTCTTCTGGAGCGATTATCAGTATATGAAGAAGAGTATAGAACACTACTTGATTATATCGATCAAAAAAGAAGTGTAATGGTAGCGGAAAGAAACAATGCTCGCTCGAATGAGAAGTTAGAGAAGCTTAAGAAATAAAAAACAGCTGTTATACAGCTGTTTTTTTATTTCTTAAGCCGATTCTTCGTTTGTAACCGCATTCAAATTTGCTTCTGGATGCCAAATATAAAAATCTCCATCAGTTACTGATACGGGGTTGAAATTTAATTTATCCCAAAAACCAGCTGAATGAATACGTGCTATCGTTTTAATAGGAAATTGCATTTGTTTCGCATGATTTACAAGCATTTGCCCGAATCCTTGTTTTTGAAAAGTTGGTAATACTTCAAGTTTATAAAGTTCTAGGTAGGGACCTGTAATTTCGAATGGTTCTCCGCCGTTTCTTTTCATATATAGACTCATACGTGCGATTAGTGATCCGCCATAATAAATACCGTAAAATGGAGATTCACTGTCGTTTTCAATAATGTTTGCTTGTAATTCTTCCAGCATAGATAGTTCCTGGGCTCCGCACCCTTTAAATTTTTTGAATTCATCTAACGTTTTATAATTGATGAGCAAGCGCTCAACTTTTGGGAATCCCATTACATCACATCCTTTTCTTGTCTTGTTGAATGCAGAAAAGTAAAAATATTTATAATAATAGTATAACTCATTTTTTTATTTTTATGAAGAAGATAGTATATTTCTTTTTTATTTTTTTGAGGATTTGCTAAACTAAGAGTAGAAGCGTATTAATAGGTGGTACATACATAGTGAAAAATGAGAGTATATTTGTTGGGCAGAGGACAGCGGAATTATAGGGCGTGCTCAGGTGCTTTAAAAAGATATAAAGGGGGGAAGGCAAGGGCACTTAGTGTGAATTCCTTGTGTGAAAATGAAAATTGGAATTGTCGGACCAGGTGCTATTGGTCTATTGTATACATTTTATTTACAAAAAAATAACCAAGATGTTACGTTGTTTACAAGAACAGCTAAGCAAGCTGAAGAATTAAATGAAACAGGTGTAACTTGTATTAGAGATGGAAGATGTGAAACAGTATATCCATCTGTTTTACCGATAGAAAGTATGGTAGCGCAAAATTTAGATTATATATTTATTGCTGTGAAGCAATATCATATAGATGACGTACTACCGTTTGTGGAAGGGGCATCATCATTAATCTTTTTGCAAAACGGAATGTCGCATCTTCAAAAGATGCTGAACATAGGGAGTAAAAATATAGCTGTTGGTATTGTAGAACATGGTGCGAAAAAAGAGGGAGGGCATATCGTTCATCATACTGGGATAGGGGTAACAAAATTTGGAGTGGTTTGTGGTCAATCTATACATTTTAAAAAAATATTCAATTATTTTCCTGTTGCTTATTTTCCAGTTCAAATAGAAACGGATTGGGAAGAGATTATGCATAAAAAATTAGTAGTAAATGTATGTATCAATCCGTTGACAGCACTATTGGGAGTTAAGAATGGTGAATTAATCACGAATCGTTTTTTTTATCAAATGATGGAGCAAGTGTTTCAGGAGACAGCATTTCTTATTAGAGGAGAAAAAGAAATGGTATGGCAAATGGTACGAAATGTGTGTGAAGGAACGTCTCGTAATACATCTTCTATGCTAGCGGATGTAAGAGCGAGTAGAAAGACGGAAATTAATGCGATTGTTGGATATGTATTAGAAGAAGCTAAGAAACAGCAACGACCAGTTCCGACACTTCAATTTTTGTTCGATGCAATAAAAGGTTTAGAAACAAGAGTATAAGTGTTATTCTTTGCTTTTACGTGAAACATTGACTACAATGTGGATTGGTGAGAGAACTGGATACGAAAGGAAGAATTATATGGAGATAAAAGAAATCTCTGTTCCGCAACAAGGTATTGTAGCGGACTATATGAACGGTAAAAAAGAGATACAGTCATGTTTTGATTATATGTTAACAGAAGATGCTTTTAAACAACGTTTACATGATTTGCGTGAAAGGGAGTTTTTCCGCCAAGATTTAGTAGCGCATTTATTAGAATATAATACAAAATTACAAGCGGGAGAATCTACACTTCAAAATGTAAAAGCGCTTGGAGATGAAAATACATATGTTGTTATAGCTGGACAACAAGCGGGGTTATTAACTGGACCGCTTTATACAATTCATAAAGTTATTTCAATTTTACAGCTTGCAAAGGAAAAGGAAGAAAGTTTAGGAGTTAAAGTTGTCCCTGTCTTCTGGATTGCGGGTGAAGACCATGATATGGATGAGATTAATCATACTTTTGTAGCGAAAAATAAAAAGATGAAAAAAACTATTTTTTATGACCGTAATCCGAAAAAGGCAAGTGCTTCTGAGTCTGAACTTTCTGTTGAAGATTGTAGAAATTGGATTGAAGAGATTTTTAAAACATACCCAGAAACAAATTTTACAAAAGATGTATTAAAATTTGTTGATGATGCTTTGAAAAAATCGAATACGTATGTAGATTTCTTTGCTCATCTTATTACGAAAATCTTTGCTAATTCTGGTTTAATCCTTGTTGATTCACATCATCCTGAATTAAGAAAGTTAGAAATTCCATTTTTCAAGCGAATTATAAGTAAGTATAAAGAGGTACAAGAGGGCCTTCGTAATCAGCAGGAAGTAATTAAAGAACTAGGATACAAACCGATTATTGAAACGAAGTCTCATGCAGTGCATATATTCATGGAAATAGATAATGAACGAGTATTGCTTGAAGAGCATCAAGGTAAGTTTGTTGGAAAGGATGGGGCGCATTCCTTTTCATACGAAGAGTTGATTGAAGAGATGGAGAGAAATCCGGCACGTTTTAGTAATAATGTTGTAACACGTCCTCTTATGCAAGAGTATGTATTTCCTACGCTCGCATTTATTGGAGGTCCAGGGGAATTAGCTTATTGGAGTGAATTACAACAAGTATTCCATACTGTCGGTTTTCAAATGCCACCTGTCGTTCCTCGTCTTACAATTACTTATGTGGAGAGAGATATAGCGACAGATTTATTCGATCTGCAATTGAGAGAAATTGATCCGTTTTTAAATGATGTCGATAAACTGCGTGAAAACTGGTTGTCTAATCAAATAGAGGAACCGATTGATGATCATTTTGAAAAGGCGAAAAAAGAAATTGCCGATATTCATACATCTTTACAGCAATTTGTAAAGAAAATAGAGCCAGGGTTAGGTGCGTTTGCAGGGAAAAACGAATTGAAAATTAATGAACAAATTGAACTGTTGGAAAGAATGTTGAAAAGAAATGTTGAGAAAAAGTATGAGGTTCAGCTAAATAAATTCCGCCGTATACAATTCGCACTTCGTCCATTAGGTGCGCCGCAAGAACGTGTGTGGAATGTATGTTATTATTTAAATCAGTTTGGTTTGGATTTCGTTGATCGTGTAATGGAAAACCCTTTTTCTTGGGACGGAAAACATCATGTTATAAAACTATAAAATCTTGCTCTTTGGAGCAGGATTTTATTTTTATTCCGTTGAATTTACTGTGAAGTGATTTTTTTCTGAATTATCAATCAAAAAATGTTAGATATGGCAATTGTGTTGGATACTTAAATATATGACAAAATAGCACAAAATGTAAACGTATTATTCGCTTTTTCGACAGTTTTTTATTTAAATTCCCGCAAAAGATGATAAAATTTAGTATATAATAAAAGAAAATAGCGATTTGTATAGTATGTTGCCTTTGTTGGTAAGTTAAATGAGTCGTTCTTTCGTATTATTTCATTCTCTAAGCGTGAAATATGTGTTTAGAGGAAGGGATACATTCAACATAATTAATTGGAAAAAGAGTAGGTGCAACAATGTTTAAACACGTAACAGTGCTTTTAAAGGAAACAGTAGACGGCTTAGATATAAAGCCAGATGGTACATATGTAGATTGTACACTGGGGGGAGGAGGACATAGTTCTTATTTATTATCCCAATTAACTGAAGGTGGAAAATTAATAGCGTTTGATCAAGATGAGATAGCGATTCAAAACGCGAAAGAAAAGTTCTCTTCATACGGTGAACAGTTTATAACAGTAAAGAGTAACTTCCGTTATTTAGCTGAAAAACTGCAGGAAATAGGTATAACAGAAGTAGATGGTATTTTATTTGATTTAGGTGTTTCATCCCCACAATTAGATACACCAGAACGAGGCTTTAGTTATCATCATGATGCACCGCTAGATATGCGGATGGATCAAGATGCCCCATTAACAGCGTATGATGTTGTAAATAGCTGGTCATATGAACAACTTGTAAGGATTTTCTTCCAATACGGTGAAGAGAAATTTTCAAAACAAATTGCAAGAAAAATTGAAGCTTATCGTGAGAATAAAGCTATTGAAACGACAGGAGAATTAGTAGAGCTAATTAAAGAAGGTATTCCGGCTCCAGCTCGTAGAACGGGTGGGCATCCTGCTAAGCGAGTGTTTCAGGCAATTCGTATAGCTGTAAATGATGAATTAAAAGTATTTGAAGAAGCATTGGAATCTGCTATTGAGATGGTTAAGCCAGGTGGAAGAGTTAGTGTTATAACATTCCATTCATTAGAAGATCGTATTTGTAAAACAACGTTTAAGCGAAATAGTACAACGCCACAATTGCCGCCAGGATTACCGATTATTCCTGATGAATTTAAGCCGAAATTAAAGCTTATTACAAGAAAACCGATTTTACCTTCTGATATAGAGCTAGAAGAAAATAATCGTGCGCGTTCTGCGAAGTTGAGAATCGCTGAAAAACGATAAAAGGGAGAGAGAGGTATGACTAATTTAGCTGTAAAGTACAAACAACAAGCGCAAGAAGAGGTGCAAATTCAAACGCCCCCACAGCAGATGGCTAAGCCGAAGGTTAAAGCGAAAATTACAAGAATCGAAAAACTGTTGTATGTAGCGTTTATTGGCTTTTTATTGTATGCCTGTGTCGCGTTTATTGGAAATAAAGCAGGCCTTTATCAAGTTAATGTAGAAGCAGCGACGATAGAAGAAAAAATTGTACAGCAGCAAAAAGAAAATCAAGAATTACAAGCTGAAGTAGAGAAGCTAAGTCGCTATGAACGAATCGCTGAAGTTGCAAAAAAACACGGGCTAGAAATTAATGCGAATAATGTGAAAGGCCTCAAATAAGGCAATAGGTGTGAAGGAACGATGAAGAAGAATATGACTAAATTTCATACCAATAAGGGAGCAGGTTATTTTATGATATTTTTCCTCCTGCTCTTTTTGCTGTTATTAGCCCGATTTTTTTACATACAATCAACAGGAACAGTTCATAATCAGGATTTAGATGCACTTGCTAAACAAAAGCATAGTAAAAAAGGAGTTCTTGAAGCGAACCGAGGAACCATTTATGATCAAAACGGTCATGTGTTAGCGCAAGACGCAAACTCTTACAAAATGGTAGCTGCACTAAAAGGTGCTAACTCAGTTGAGAATAAAGAAGATACTGCAAAGAAAATTGCAGGAGTACTTGGAAAAGGCGAAGAGGATATTTTAGCTTCTTTAAATAAGGAAGGTAGAAGTCAAGTCGAATTTGGAACGTTAGGCAAGGATTTGACGAAAGAAAAGAAGGAACAAATAGAAGCGTTGAAGTTGCCGGGAATATCTTTTATTACAGAAAATGCAAGGGTGTATCCAAACGGTGATTTTGCATCTTACGTTATAGGTCATGCAAAACCAAATGAGAATGGAACCTCGGTAGGTCAATTTGGCATAGAGAAAAGCTTGGATAAATACTTAAGTGCCTCGAACGGAGAAGTAGCATATACAGGTGATCGTAAAGGTGTGTCCCTTGATGGGGGAAAAGTTAATGTAAAGGCACCTAAAAATGGAGATAACGCTTATTTAACAATCGATCAACGTGTCCAAAGTTATTTAGAAGACGCGATGAAAGCAGCAAGTAAGCAATATGAGCCAGAAAGTTTAATAGGGATTGTTGCAGATCCGAAAACTGGGAAAATATTAGCGATGTCTACTAAACCTAGTTATGACCCTAATGATCGTCAAATTAAATATTTCTTCAATGACGCAATTGCCAATGCATTTGAACCTGGATCAACAATGAAAATTTTCACGTTAGCGGCAGCTATTAATGAAGGTGTGTACAAAGGCCAAGATTATTATCAGTCCGGGACATATCAAGTCGGAAATAGGAAAATAAAAGATCATAACGGTGGTGCTGGTTGGGGCTCTATCACGTTTGATGAAGGGGTAGAGCGTTCTTCAAACGTAGCGTTTGCAATTTTAGGAGATCAAAAACTTGGTCCAGAACGTTTCCGAAAATATATTCATAGTTTTGGATTAGATGAAAAAACGAACATTGATTTATCAGGTGAAGGATCGAATACAATTTTATTTGATCAGCAAATACAACAAGTGACAACAGCTTTTGGACAAGGTTCCACTGTAACACCAATTCAGCTTGTACAAGCTGCAACGGCCATTGCAAATGATGGGAAAATGATGAAACCTTATGCAATTGATAAAATTGTAGATCCGATAACAGACAAAGTAAAATTAGAACATAAGCCAGAAGAAGTAGGAAAACCTGTTACAAAGGAAACAGCAGCGCAAGTAAGACAATTATTAGAACGTGTTGTTACATCTCCGAAAGGTACAGGGACAGCTTATAAAATTGATGGATATTCAGTTGGTGGTAAAACAGGTACAGCGCAAATTCCGGATGGAAAAGGCGGCTATATGACAGGGAGACAGAATTATATATTCTCATTCTTAGGTATGGCACCAATGGACGATCCACAACTTGTTGTGTATGTAGCTGTTAAACAGCCTAAATTAAAAGATGATGAGAACGGTGCACAACCGTTAGCTGATATTTTTAAATATGTAACAAAAAATAGTTTAGAGTATTTAAAGATTAAGCCAAATGAAGTTAAAGATCCGAAAAAACATCTGAAAGAACAACAAACTACTGTTCCGGATGTAAATGGTAAAACGATGGCTGAAGCGGGGAAAGCGATTGATAAAGCAAAACTTCGTCCAATCGTACTAGGTGAAGGGAAAGTACAGCAACAAGTACCAAAAGCGACTGAACAAACATTAAAAGGCGACCGAGTCTTCTTGGTAGGAGATAAGCCTACAATGCCAAATATACAAGGATGGGCACTGCGTGATGTTATGAATTTAGCGAAGACATTACAGCTTAACTTGAAACCTTCTGGTACAGGATACGTAACAGAACAAAGTGTGGCGGAAGGAACATTATTACAACCTGGTACAGAATTAGGTGTCACACTCGTACCGCCACTCGAACCACAGCAAGAAGCAGAAAAGCCGTAATGGTAAAAGAGAATAAGTTCTAATTAAATAAGTACAAGCATATATTGGAACAAGCTAGGCGTAAGGGAGGCTTGTTCCAATATGCGTGTATCAAATGTAACAGTTAGAAAACGACTTATTTTTATACTTATATCAGGTATACTTATTTTCACGATTATCGATATTCGTCTTGGATATGTGCAATTTTTTCTTGGGAATATGTTAACGGATCGTGCGAAAGATTCATGGAGTCGTAATATTACTTTCGAACCCGAACGTGGGAAAATTTTAGACCGAAATGGTGTGGAACTTGCCACGAATAAAAGTGCTCCAACTGTCTTTGTTGTACCGAGGCAAATTGAAAAACCAGCGGAGACTGCAGAGAAGTTAGCTGCAGTATTAGGTGTGGAAAAAGATGAGATTTATAAAAGGATTACAAAAAAAGAATCGATTGTAAGGTTAGATAAAGGCGGAAGGAAAATATCACATGACAAAGCGAAAGAAGTACGAGGATTAAGTCTGAAGGGCGTGTATATCGCAGAGGATTCTATCCGGTACTATCCATTTGGAAACTTTTTATCACATGTATTAGGTTTTGCAGGTAGCGATAACCAAGGTCTTATGGGACTAGAAAAATATTATGATAAAGAGCTAAATGGGGACAAAGGTCATGTGCGTTTTTTTGCAGATGCGAAAGGACAAAGGATGCCTAATGTTGGTGATGATTTCAAAAAGCCAGAAGCCGGTTTAAATTTAGGATTAACAATCGATGCGCGTATTACAAGGATTATGGAAAGAGAAATGAATATTGCGGAGTCAACTTATAATCCTGACGGTATGATTGCGATTGCAATGAACCCTAAAAATGGTGAAGTTTTAGGGATGTCTAGTCGACCGAGTTTTGACCCAGCGGATTTTCAAAGTGTCTCTCCAGAAGTGTATAACAGAAATCTACCTGTATGGAGTACGTATGAGCCTGGTTCAACATTTAAGATCATTACATTAGCTGCAGCATTGAATGAAAATTTAGTAGACTTAGAGAAGGATACGTTTTATGATGATGGAGCAGCTGAAGTAGGTGGAGCTAGATTGAAATGCTGGAAAGCAGGAGGTCATGGCAGTCAAACGTTTTTAGAAGTCGTTCAAAACTCATGTAACCCGGGATTTATTGAACTTGGTGATCGCCTTGGTAAAGACCGATTATTTAAATACATTCGTAATTTTGGTTTTGGGCAGAAGACTGGAATTGACTTGCAAGGTGAAGGCAGTGGGATTTTATTTAATTTAGATAAAGTTGGTCCAGTAGAGCAAGCAACAACTTCATTCGGCCAAGGAGTTTCTGTTACGCCGATTCAACAAGTAGCAGCTGTAGCGGCGGCTGTAAATGGTGGAACATTGTATCAGCCGTATATAGCTAAGGAGTTTATTGATCCGAAAAATAATCAAGTTGTTAGTAAAAAGACACCTGTTGAGAAAAGAAAAGTTATTTCCAAGGAAACTTCAGAAAAAGTTCGTTATGCATTAGAGAATGTTGTAGCGAAAGGTTCTGGTAAAGGTGCTTATATTGATGGATATCGCGTAGGTGGAAAAACGGGTACTGCTCAAAAGGTGAAGGATGGTAAATATTTAGAGAATAATTATATAGTATCTTTTATCGGATTTGCTCCAGCGGATGATCCAGAGATTGTTGTGTATGTAGCTGTTGATAATCCAAAAGGGGTTACACAGTTTGGTGGAGTGGTAGCAGCTCCGATTGTCGGGAATATCCTTCGAGATGCGCTTCCTGTTATGGGAGTGAAACCGAGAAAAGAACAAGTTGAGAAAGAATATAAATGGGGCGATACACCAACTGTGGAAGTTCCGAATTTAATTGGAATGAAAAAGAAAGACTTACAAACACAACTCGTCGATTTGAAGCTTGATATAAGTGGAGATGGAGAGAAAGTAATTAAACAATCACCAGAAGCGGGAGCTAAAGTAAAAGAAGGCTCAAAAATTAGAATTTACTTCGGGAATTAAAGGTAACATAGTACGTTTTATGGTACAATTGGTGGAAGTGAGTTCTTTATAGAACAGTTACTTAATTTGAGACAGTAAGTGTCTCATTCATAAATAGGTCAGTAGCACTTACCTCCTTATATAGGAGGTAATGTGTTGCTTACTGAAAAAAGATAAATAAACAATGTAGAGAGGGTTTAGTGAAATGAAGTTGCATACACTTGTATCATGTTTGCATGATTTTCCAGTTGTTCCAAAAGAAAATCCAGAAATCACATCTATAGAAGCTGATTCACGTAAAGTGAAAGAGGGAAGCTTATTTGTATGTATGAAAGGATATACGGTTGATAGCCATGATTTTGCTAAGCAAGCAGCGGCACAAGGAGCGGCTGCTATTGTTGCGGAAAGACCAATTGATGTTGACGTTCCAGTTGTACTTGTGAAAAATACTTTTCGTTCGTTAGCGGTTTTAGCTGATTATTTTTATGGTCAACCGACACACAAGTTACATTTAATCGGAATTACAGGTACAAATGGAAAGACAACAACATCGCATATTATGGATGAGATTATGCGAGCACATGGTCATAAAACAGGGCTAATTGGAACGATTAATATGAAAATCGGTGATGAAACATTTGAGGTGAAAAATACAACACCAGATGCACTAACACTTCAACAGACGTTTTCAAAAATGGTTGAACAAGGTGTGGACAGCACGGTAATGGAAGTTTCGTCACATGCGTTAGATCTTGGTCGTGTACACGGATGTGATTACGATGTAGCGGTGTTTACGAATTTAACACAAGATCATTTAGACTATCATAAAACGATGGAAGAATATAAACATGCAAAAGGGTTACTATTTGCACAGCTTGGCAATAGTTATAATCATAATCGTGAAAAGTACGCTGTGCTGAATAGCGATGATAATGTAACAGAAGAGTATATGAGAAGTACTGCAGCAACAGTTGTAACATATGGTATTGATACAACAAGTGACATTATGGCAAAAAATATCGTTATGACGAGTGGCGGGACTACATTTACGCTTGTCACACCATATGAAAGTGTAAATGTTACGATGAAATTAATAGGTAAATTTAATGTATATAACGTACTTGCAGCAACAGCAGCAGGACTTGTTTCGGGTGTGAAATTAGAAACAATCATTGCTGTTATAAAAGAACTAGCTGGGGTTCCAGGGCGTTTTGAAGTTGTTGATGGAGGACAAAATTATACAGTTATTGTTGATTACGCACATACGCCGGATAGTTTAGAAAATGTATTAAAAACTGCAAAACAATTTGCAAAAGGTGATGTGTATTGTATCGTTGGTTGTGGCGGCGATAGGGACCGAACGAAGAGACCGATAATGGCAAGTGTTGCAACAAAATATGCAACTCATGCAATTTACACATCAGATAATCCAAGAAGTGAAGATCCAGCGGCTATTTTAGATGATATGGTACATGGTGCAAGTGGGAAAAATTATGAAGTGATTATTGATAGAAAAGAAGCGATACACCATGCAATCACTAAAGCGAAAGCAGATGATATCATTATTATTGCTGGTAAGGGTCATGAAACGTATCAAATTATTGGTAAAGAAGTTCATCATTTTGATGATCGTGAAGTTGCTAAAGAAGCAATTAAAGGGCGTTTAAGCAACGAAGAGTAACAACGTGAGAGGAGGACTACATGTGCTTGAGCAAGGTTTATTAGTAACGGCTGGGGTAGCATTCTTAATTTCTGTTGCCCTTTCGCCATTGTTTATTCCATTTTTAAGAAAATTAAAGTTCGGACAGAGTATTCGTGATGAGGGACCAAAGTCACATCAAAAAAAATCAGGGACACCGACAATGGGTGGTATCGTCATATACGTATCTATGATGGTAACTTCACTTATTATGGCGATTAAGTTTAATTATTTAGGTGCAGAGGTTTCGTTATTACTATTAGTGACGTTTGGTTACGGCTTGATTGGATTTTTAGATGACTACATAAAGGTAGTTAAGAAGAGAAATCTTGGTTTAACATCAAAACAAAAATTAGTAGGTCAGCTTGTTATTGCTATTGCATTCTTTTTAATTGGAAAAGGGCAAGCGTTCCACACATACATCATGATTCCGGGAACGGATGTTAAGTTTGAATTAGGTTGGGCGTATTTCGTACTTGTACTATTTATGCTTATTGGTGGATCAAATGCAGTTAACTTAACTGACGGTTTAGATGGTTTATTATCAGGAACAGCTGCTATTGCATTTGGAGCATTTAGTATTATTGCTGTGGCACAAGAGCAATTTGGAGTGGCGATATTCTGTATGGCAGTTGTAGGAGCTGTACTTGGATTTTTAGTATTCAATGCGAATCCAGCAAAAGTGTTTATGGGAGATACAGGTTCATTAGCTTTAGGTGGAGCCATTGCAGCTGTAGCGATTTTATTAAAACAAGAATTGCTACTTGTAATTATCGGCGGAGTATTCGTAATGGAAACTTTATCGGTTATCATTCAGGTCATTTCATTTAAAACAACAGGAAAACGTGTCTTTAAAATGAGTCCATTACACCATCATTATGAATTATGTGGTTGGTCAGAGTGGCGTGTTGTTGTGACGTTTTGGTCTGCAGGATTTTTATTAGCTGTGTTAGGAATTTATATCGGGGTGTGGATGTAATTGAAAACTGTAACTGAATTTCAAAATAAGAATATTCTTGTATTAGGCATTGCAAAAAGTGGTTATGCAGCAGCTACATTGTTACAAAAGTTAGGGGCAAATGTTATTGTAAATGACGGAAAGCCTTTAGCAGAGAATGTACTTGCTGCAGAATTACAAGCAAAAGGAATGGACGTTGTATGCGGTGGTCATCCTTTAGAATTATTAGAGAGAAATATTTCTCTTGTAGTAAAAAATCCAGGAATCCCGTATTCTAATCCAATATTAGTTGCTGCGAAAGAAAAGCAAATTCCGATTGTTACGGAAGTTGAATTAGCATATCGTATTTCAGAAGCACCATTTGTTGGGATTACGGGGTCTAACGGTAAAACGACGACGACAATGCTGACATTTGAAATGCTAAAAGAAGGACAAAAGCATCCTGTAATTGCAGGGAACATTGGAACTGTAGCGTGTGAAGTAGCACAGGATGCAAAAGAAAATGAAGTTGTAGTTACAGAACTTTCATCGTTTCAATTGATGGGAGTAGAATTGTTCCAACCTAAAATTGCTGCGTTTTTAAATTTATTTGAGGCCCACTTAGATTATCATGGGACGAAGAAAGAATATGGTTTAGCGAAAGCAAATATTTTTAAAAACCAAACAGAAAATGATTATAGTGTAATAAATGCGGATGATGCAGATGTGATGGCTTTGTCTGCGTATTCTAAAGGTCAAAAAATCCTGTTTTCGACAACGAAAGAAATTGAAGATGGCGCGTGTATAAAAGATAACGCTCTTTATTTCAAAGGTGAAAAAGTTGTTGAAGTAAGCGATATCGTTTTACCTGGTCAACATAATCTAGAAAATATTTTAGCTGCGATGAGTATTGCGAAATTATTAGGTACTTCTAATGAAGCAATTACGGTCGTGTTAAAACGTTTTACGGGTGTAAAACATCGTTTAGAATATGTAACAACGATTAACAACCGTAAGTTTTATAACGATTCAAAAGCAACGAATATGTTAGCGACTGAGAAAGCACTATCTGCGTTTACACAACCGATTGTGTTACTAGCAGGTGGGCTTGATCGCGGAAATGAATTCGATGATTTAATTCCGTATTTCAAAAATGTAAAAGCGATTGTAACATTTGGACAAACAGCTCCCAAACTAGTAAGAGCGGCAGAAAAAGCGGGATTAGATATAATTGAAAGTGTCGATACTTTAGATGAAGCAGTGGTGAAGGCTTATGCTCATTCTAAAGATGGCGATGTCGTTCTTCTTTCTCCAGCGTGTGCAAGCTGGGATCAATTTAAAACATTTGAAGAAAGAGGAGACATTTTTATACAAGCTGTGCATAAACTTATATAAAGTAAATCAAAACATCAGTAGGCTAACACCTACTGATGTTTTGTTACATAGGGCAAAAGGTTCTGCCTAAAGAGGTGGTGTTTGTGGGTAATGAAGAAAACGCCTGATTTTATTCTCATCATCGTAACACTTTCATTGTTGACAATCGGAATGATTATGGTTTATAGTGCGAGTGCAGTTTGGGCCTCTTATAAAATGGGGGACTCATTCTTTTTTGCAAAAAGACAATTACTGTTTGCGGGTCTTGGTGTAGTAGCTATGTTTTTTATTATGAAAATTGATTATTGGGTGTGGCGTACGTATTCAAAAGTGATTTTGCTAGTTTGCTTCATTCTTCTTATTCTCGTTCTTATTCCTGGAGTAGGTCTTGTTCGAGGAGGAGCACGAAGTTGGATTGGAATCGGAGCATTTTCGATTCAACCGTCAGAATTTATGAAGTTTGCGATGATTATTTTCTTGGCAAAGTTTTTAGCAGAACGTCAAAAATTGATTACATCTTTTAAACGTGGTTTATTACCGGCTCTTAGTTTTGTTTTTCTTGCTTTTGGGATGATTATGTTACAGCCAGACCTTGGGACAGGAACGGTAATGGTTGGGACATGTATCATTATGATATTCATTTCGGGAGCGAGGGTCTTTCACTTTGCAATGTTTGGTTTGATTGGTGTAGCAGGATTTGTAGGGTTAATTGCATCAGCACCGTATCGAATGAAACGCATTACATCATATTTAGATCCGTGGTCAGATCCGCTCGGAAGTGGATTTCAAATTATCCAATCATTACTTGCAATTGGACCTGGTGGATTATTTGGGCTTGGACTTGGACAAAGTAGACAAAAATTTCTTTATTTACCTGAACCGCAAACTGACTTTATATTTGCGATCTTATCCGAGGAATTAGGTTTTATTGGTGGTTCATTTGTGTTATTATTATTTAGTCTATTATTATGGCGCGGGATTCGTATCGCATTAGGAGCGCCAGATTTATATGGTACGTTTTTAGCAGTAGGTATTGTGGCGATGATTGCGATTCAAGTAATGATTAATGTTGGTGTTGTAACAGGACTGATGCCTGTTACGGGTATTACCTTGCCGTTTTTAAGTTATGGTGGATCAAGTTTGACATTAATGTTAATGGCAGTAGGTGTATTATTAAATATAAGTCGCCATTCTCGCTACTAAACCCTGTTTATAAGACAGGGTTTTTCGTATGTGTGTAAAAATGCAATATGTATATAGAAATAAATATAATGGAAATAAGAAAAGAGAAGCGGAGGAGTTAGTAGTGCGTGTATTAGTGAGTGGTGGGGGTACTGGTGGTCATATTTATCCAGCTCTTGCTTTAATTAGAGAAATAAAAAAGTTAAATCCAGAAGCAAGATTTTTATATATTGGTACGGAAAATGGACTAGAGAGTACAATCGTTCCAAAAGCAGGTATACCATTTCAATCTATTGTTATAAGTGGATTTAAACGAAAAATATCATTAGATAATGTGAAAACAGTAATGCGTTTTCTAAAAGGTGTACAGGATAGTAAACGATATATTCGTCGTTTTAATCCGGATATTGTAATTGGAACGGGTGGATATGTATGTGGACCAGTTGTATACGCTGCAGCCAAATTAGGTATTCCAACTATTGTACATGAACAAAATAGTGTACCAGGTGTAACGAACAAGTTTTTAAGCCGTTATGTTGATAAAGTTGCTGTTTGTTTTGAAGCAGCTATAGAGCATTTTCCAGAGTCAAAAGTGGTAATGACAGGTAATCCACGAGCATCAGAGGTAATGGATCAAAATGGAATGAAGGGGAAACGTTCAGTTGGGCTTTCTCTTCCTAAAAAGTCTGTACTTATATTTGGTGGAAGTCGTGGGGCTAGACCGATTAACGATGCCTTCGTTGAAGCAATTGAACAGTTTGGGAACAAAAGCTACGAAATACTATATGTAACGGGTGAAGTACATTATGATAAAGTGATGGAAGCCGTGAAGCAAAAAGGGAACCCAAGCAATGTTATTATTAAGCCGTTCATTCATAATATGCCAGAGGTACTAACTGGTGTAGACCTTGTTGTTTCAAGGGCTGGGGCAACAACACTTGCAGAATTAACAGCGTTAGGAAAACCAAGTGTGTTAATACCGAGTCCATATGTAACAAATAATCATCAGGAAAAGAATGCACGTTCAGTTGTTGATAAAGGAGCGGCAAAAATGTTACTTGAAAAAGATTTAACAGCTGAAACGCTTATTCGTGATATTGATGAGATTTTATTGAATGCACAAACATTACAAAATATGAAGCTAGCGGCTAAGCAACTAGGTATTCCAGATGCAGCAAATAAGCTGTATGAAGTAATGAATAAGCTTGTAAAAAAATAAAGTGAGGCTCTAATCAGTGGGGAGTGATTCTCTCTCGTTGATTATTATCTTTCACTAATCGGATGTTTACTGACATCCTGATTCCGCCTAATTTCTTTGTTATCGCCGAATTTTGATTTAAGAGCTGTACTGCCCGTAAATAGCGGGATAACGTTAGATGAACGCCCTGCATATTATTGTCATAAGGAGACTTAATATGGGGGAGATTGTCTATGGAACAATTAGTAAATGAGCTTATAGAAGCAGACGTTGGTCGTGTTTTAGTTAACGAGCCGTTAGCACGTTATACAACTATGAAAATAGGTGGACCAGCGGACATTTTAATTGTGCCAAAGCATGTAGCCGGTATTGAAAAAACATTACAGTTAGTAAAGCAATACAAAACGAAGTGGACTGTAATTGGTCGCGGTTCAAACCTTCTTGTATCTGATCAAGGCATAGAAGGTGTTGTTATTCGTTTAGGAGAAGGATTAGATCACTTAGAGGTCGAAAAACATAAGGTAAGAGTTGGTAGTGGATATCCTCTTATTAAATTGTCAACTTTACTTAGTCGTCAAGGGTTAGCTGGATTGGAGTTTGCGAGCGGTATTCCAGGAAGTGTCGGTGGTGCAGTATATATGAATGCAGGTGCACATAAATCGGATATATCGAGTGTATTATCGAAGGCTCTCATTCTGTTTGAAGACGGTACAATTGCCTGGTTAACGAATAAAGAACTGGAGTTTTCTTATCGGTCATCTGTATTGCAAACGAAACGTCCTGGTATTGTTTTAGAAGCGGAGTTTCAATTACAGGCGGGAAAACGTGAAGAAATTGTACGTAGCATGCAAAATAATAAAGACTATCGCCGTGAAACGCAACCATGGAATCATCCGTGTGCAGGAAGTATATTTCGGAATCCAATCCCACATTTTGCAGGAGATTTAGTAGAAAAAGCAGGGCTTCGTGGTTATAGGATTGGTGGAGCTCAAATTTCTGAAATGCATGGCAATTTTATTGTTAATACCGGGGGAGCTTCAGCGCAAGATGTATTGTCTTTAATTGAATTAATAAAACATACAATTAAGGATAAATTTGATGTAGATATGCACACAGAAGTAGAAATCATTGGAAGATAACGGTTATTCGTTCCGCTCATTATCATTTATGTTATAATAAGAAGATAAGAACGGCATGAGGAACATGCCGTTCTTTATGTTACATAGGGGGATCGTACATGAATAATAGTAAAGTGATTAAACTACAAGATCGTGTACCAAAATTGAAAAATCAAAAGAAAAAAAACAAAAAAAATGTTAATCATCGATTGATTTTATACATATCAATTTTATTTTTATTAGTGCTCTTTTTAATTTATTTTCGGTCTCCGCTTAGTAATATAAAAAAGATTAGTGTGTTTGGAAATCACTATATGACGGATGAGCAAGTAATGAAGGATTCAGGCGTGACATATGATACAAGTTATTTCCGAGTGACAGCACATAAAGCTGAAGAAAACTTAACGAAGCGAAAAGAAATTAAAGCAGTAAATGTAAAAAAACGTTTTCCAAACAAGATTGATATTCATATCGAAGAATATTTAACGATTGGTTATATAAATAAAGAGGGAAAACTACAACCGTTATTAGAAAATGGAAAAACGCTTGATGTACTACCTAATGGAAAACTTCCTGTTGCAGCACCGATTTTCGAACCTTTTAAAGAAGAGAAAATGAAGGAGTTAATCGCTGAACTAGAAAAATTAACACCAGCTATTTTAAAATCTATTTCGGAGATTCGCTATTCACCAACGAATGCGAATGAAGATCATCTTACTTTATATATGAATGAAGGTTATGAAGTGAGCACTACGATTCAAAATTTCGCAAAACGTATGGAAGCCTATCCACTTATTTTAAAAACAATTGAGCCAGGTAAGAAGGTATTAATTGACTTAGAAGTAGGTGCATATACGAAAGAATTAGGTGCGGAAGACAAAAAAGAATAGAATGGTAGTTTTCGTTGCTTATAGCAGAAAAAACGAAACGAATGTTCTATTATATGTATACGAATTTAGAAGAATGGTTCATTTGATGAAAAATATGTAAAAATTCTTAGATTCATACTAGTATTGGTACAAGTTTCACTTTTCTATGAGTACATCTTAGTGTAGACTTATACTTGGCGGTAAACTTTACACTGGAAATAGAATTATTTCAAGATAAGCAGTTATTCATAGTTTACTGCGATATTCTTAATTGAATGCTAAATAAAAATAAGAAAAATATAGGGTTAAAAAAGGGAAACGTATAAAGACGTTGAATATTTTTCTTATAAATAGTAAAGTTGCGATTGTTGTTCCATATATTGAGTTGTATGGTATAAATAAAGAAGGAGGTGCCAAAGAATGAACAGCAATGAAATATATGTTAGTCTTGACATCGGTACATCCAATGTTAAAGTCATCATTGGTGAAATGGTTAATGACAGCTTAAACATTATTGGTGTTGGAAATGTAAAATCAAATGGTTTAAAGAAGGGATCGATAGTTGATATAGACGAGACTGTTCGATCAATTAAAAAAGCAATTGAACAAGCTGAGCGCATGGTGGGAATCCACATTGAGCAAGTTGTAGTAGGTGTCAATGCAAACCAGGTACAGCTACTTCCTTGTCACGGAGTAGTCGCTGTTTCAAATGAAGATCGTGAAATCGGGAATGAAGATGTCTTACGCGTTCTAGATGCAGCACAAGTTGTGTCAATTGCTCCAGAGCGTGAGTTTATTGATGTGGTACCTCGACAGTTCATCGTAGACGGTCTTGACGAGATTAACGATCCACGCGGGATGATCGGTGTAAGATTAGAAATGGAAGGTACACTTATTACAGGCTCGAGAACTTTACTACATAACCTACTTCGTTGTGTAGAAAAAGCAGGTCTTGAAATTGTTGATATTTGTCTTCAACCTTTAGCGGCTGCAACAGTTGCTATATCTTCAGATGAAAAAAATAGAGGAGTAGCCCTTGTTGATATGGGGGGAGGATCTACAACTTTATCTATTTTTAAAGATGGAGAGTTACAAGCGACGAGCGTATTACCATTAGGTGGAGACCATATAACGAAAGATATTGCGATTGGGTTGAAAACTTCAACAGAAAATGCAGATCAAATTAAGTTGAAATATGGACATGCTTTTTATGATACAGCATCTGAAGAAGAGATGTTTACGGTTCCTATTATGGGAAGTGATCAAACAGAACAATATTCTCAGTTGGAATTATCGGATATAATAGAGGCTCGTGTAGAGGAAATTTTAATGTTTGTTCAAGATGAAGTGCGTAAGTTAGGAGTAAAGCAAGTGGCTTCTGGTTATGTACTAACTGGCGGAATTGCTTCTATGCCAGGTGTTCTTGATCTTGCATATGATATTTTACATGAAAATGTTCGTGTAGCAACTCCTGATTATATTGGTGTGCGTGAGCCCCAATATACAAGTGGAGTTGGATTAATTAAACATTCTTATCAAAAAGCTAAATTACGTGGGAAAAATGTGCAGGAAAAGCAAGAGCATTTTGAACCAGTACCAGCACCAGCACCAACGCCGGTACAACAGCAACCCGCGAAACAAAAAACTCGTAATCAAAACAATAATAATCAAAATGATGACCGCATGATGTCAAAAGTAAAACGTGTATTCCGTTATTTATGGGATTAAAATTGGACACGAAAAATGAGGTTCTAGGGGGATTTCGACATGTTAGAGTTTGATACTACTCAAGATCAATTAGCGAATATAAAAGTTATCGGTGTCGGCGGTGGCGGAAACAATGCTGTAAACCGTATGATTGAACACGGTGTACAAGGTGTAGACTTTATCGCTGTGAACACTGATGCACAAGCATTAAATCTATCAAAAGCTGAAACAAAAATGCAAATTGGTGGAAAATTAACGCGTGGACTTGGTGCAGGCGCAAACCCTGAAGTAGGGAAAAAAGCTGCAGAAGAAAGTAAAGAACAGATCCAAGAAGCACTTCGTGGTGCGGATATGGTCTTCGTAACTGCCGGTATGGGCGGTGGAACTGGAACTGGTGCAGCTCCAGTTGTTGCTCAAGTTGCAAAAGAATTAGGTGCTTTAACAGTTGGTGTTGTAACACGTCCATTTACTTTTGAAGGACGTAAGCGTGCGACGCAAGCAGCATCTGGTATTGCAGCATTTAAAGAAAATGTAGATACTCTTATTGTAATTCCAAACGATCGCTTATTAGAGATTGTTGATAAAAATACGCCAATGTTAGAAGCATTCCGTGAAGCTGATAACGTATTACGTCAAGGTGTTCAAGGTATTTCGGATTTAATTGCAACGCCAGGTTTAATTAACTTAGACTTTGCAGACGTAAAGACAATTATGTCTAATAGAGGTTCTGCTTTAATGGGTATTGGTTCTGGTAACGGGGAAAATCGTGCTGCAGAAGCTGCGAAAAAAGCGATTTCTAGTCCATTACTAGAAACATCTATTGATGGAGCTCAAGGTGTTATCATGAACATTACGGGTGGCGCTAACTTAAGCTTATATGAAGTACAAGAAGCGGCAGATATCGTAGCTTCAGCTTCAGATCCAGAAGTAAATATGATCTTCGGTTCTGTTATTAACGAAGGATTAAAAGATGATATCGTTGTAACTGTAATTGCAACTGGTTTTGATGATAGCATTGCAACTCAACCACCAAAACCAATTATTCGTCCGAATGCGAACCACACGCAACAACAGCAACAACCAGTAGCTCAACCTTCAAAACAACGTGAAGTAAAACGTGAAATGAAGCGTGAAGAGCCAGTTGTACATGAGCGTCATTCAGATTCAGATGATATCGATATTCCAGCATTTTTACGTAACCGTCGTAGACGATAAAAAAAGGAGCTTTCATGCTCCTTTTTTGTTTTTTAAATGGAAAAGACCTGCTAAGCAGGTCTTTTTTTTATTTGGTATATTTTGTTGGTGAAAATAAGAGTATATCATTCTATGAATTTGTACTTTTATTTTTTACCGACAGATTATGTCTAGAAATCACAAAATAACAAAAAAACACCTCCGCAAATTGACACACTTTCCTATTGGATATGCATTATACTAGTCTCAACTTGAAAAAAGAGGTGAATTGTTTGGTTGTTTACGCCGACGTTGTTTGGTTGTTAAACGCCTGCATTGATTTTCTTTTGCTTTTATTAACAGCTACCGTGTTAAAAAAGAAAATCAAAAAATGGAGGCTTGTGTTAGGGGCATTTATAGGTTCAACTATTGTTATTTTTGCCTTTACTCCTTTTGCTTCTATGATGACACATCCAATTATGAAACTACTGTACTCGTTACTTATTGTGTATACAGCATTTGGGTTTACAACATTTAGAAATTATGCACAAACTGTTTTTACTTTTTACTTTGTAACCTTTATGGTTGGCGGAGGATTAATTGGAACTCATTTCTTTTTGCAAACGAATGAAATGGTAAATGGATTGGTTGAATCTCAGTCAATTTCTTACGGTGATCCAATTAGTTGGTTATTTGTTATTTTTGGTTTTCCAGTAATTTATTATTTTTCTAAAAAGCGTATTGAAAGCGTAGAGGTCACGAAAATACACTATGATCAAATTGTGAAAGTAAAAATTCAATTAGCAGAAGAAGAACTAGAACTGGCAGGTCTTATTGACAGTGGGAACCAACTTTATGACCCATTAACAAAAACACCCGTTATGATTATGCATGTTTCATCATTAGAACATTGCTTACCATCTTGGTTAACAGAACAAATTTATTCCAAAACAGAAATTCCTCAAATACCAGAAAATGATTCTGGTTGGGCGACAAAATTACGCTTAATTCCTTTCCGTGCAGTAGGAGTAGAGAGTCAATTTTTGTGGGCAATTAAGCCTGACAGTGTGCAAGTTGACCATGAAGGTAGTTCTATTGTTGTAAACAAAGTATTAATTGGATTAAATACACAACAGCTTTCTACTAATGGGGAGTATCAATGTATTGTGCATCCAAAAATGTTGATTTCGCAAAAAATGGTAATCGCTTAATAATGAGAGGCGGGATAATATGATGAAATTAAAATTTTATTTAGTATACCTTTGGTATAAAGTATTGCTGAAATTAGGAATTAAGACCGATGAAATTTATTATATTGGTGGAAGTGAAGCGTTGCCACCACCGTTAACAAAAGAAGAAGAGGAAGTTCTTTTGAATAAATTGCCAAAAGGAGATCAGGCAGCAAGGTCATTACTTATTGAACGTAACTTAAGGCTCGTTGTATATATAGCAAGAAAGTTTGAAAATACAGGGATAAATATTGAAGATTTGATTAGTATAGGAACAATCGGCCTTATTAAAGCGGTAAATACATTTAATCCAGAAAAGAAAATAAAATTAGCAACATATGCATCGCGTTGTATAGAAAATGAAATTTTAATGCATTTACGTCGAAATAACAAAAATCGTTCGGAAGTTTCTTTTGATGAACCACTAAACATTGATTGGGATGGGAATGAACTGTTATTGTCTGACGTGTTAGGTACAGATGATGATATTATTACAAAAGATTTAGAAGCTACTGTAGATCGTCACCTTTTAATGAAAGCATTACACCAATTAAATGATCGTGAAAAACAAATTATGGAACTTCGGTTTGGGCTTGCTGGAGGAGAGGAAAAGACGCAAAAAGATGTGGCTGATATGCTTGGGATTTCACAGTCATACATTTCGCGTTTAGAAAAAAGAATTATAAAAAGATTACGAAAAGAATTTAATAAAATGGTGTAAAGAATAAGACCAGCCGTTATGTAGGCTGGTCTTATTCTATTTAGTTGTATTAGGAAAGATAATTTAAATAACAAATCGTGAAAAAACCACATGCATAAAATCCCCTTCAAAGGAAATACTTTACACTGTACAGCAACTCCCGATAGGAGGGAACACTTTGACGAGAAACAAAGTAGAAATTTGCGGTGTTGATACAGCTAAACTTCCAGTATTAAAAAATGAAGAGATGCGTAAATTATTTCGTGAAATGCAAAGTGGAGAGATAAGCGCAAGAGAAAAATTAGTGAATGGAAACTTACGTCTTGTACTGAGCGTCATCCAAAGATTTAATAACAGAGGAGAATATGTTGACGATTTATTTCAAGTTGGTTGCATCGGACTTATGAAATCAATTGATAATTTTGATTTAGGCCAAAATGTAAAATTTTCAACGTATGCTGTGCCGATGATTATTGGGGAAATACGCAGATATTTGCGTGATAATAATCCGATTCGCGTATCGCGCTCATTGCGAGATATTGCGTATAAAGCTTTGCAAGTAAGAGAAAAGTTGATTGCAGAAAATTCAAAAGAACCAACAGCAATGGATATTGCAAAAGTGCTAGAAGTAACTCATGAAGAGATAGTATTTGCTTTAGATGCAATTCAAGATCCAGTTTCATTATTTGAACCGATTTATAATGATGGGGGAGATCCTATCTTTGTTATGGATCAGTTAAGTGATGAAAAACAAAAGGACGAGCAGTGGGTTGAAGAATTAGCATTGAAAGAAGGAATGAAGCGTTTAAATGATAGAGAGAAAATGATTATTAGAAAACGTTTCTTCCAAGGAAAGACACAGATGGAAGTTGCAGAAGAAATTGGGATTTCCCAAGCGCAAGTATCACGTTTAGAGAAGTCAGCCATTAAACAAATGAATAAAACGATTCAAGGATAAGGTCTCACCAATTATGGTGAGACCTTTTTATATGTAATATGGTTTGTGCTCATAGTAGGGGATTAGTGTTCATATAATTTCGTATAGGTGGCTTCCTGTAAATATGAGAAACAGTTTCCAATTTGTCATATAAGGGAGAGGATGAAAATGGTGATACGAATTTCAGAGTTACAGATGAAGGATGTTATAAATATTTCAGATGGAAAAAGGATTGGGAATATTGGAGATATTGAAATTGATATGAACACAGGGAAAATTTGTTCTGTTATTATTTCCAAACAGACACGTATGCTAGGTATTTTTGGAAAAGATGTTGAGATTGTAATTCCTTGGAAGGAAATTGTGAAAATTGGGGAAGATGTCATACTTGTAAGAGTAAATCCTGTTAATTCTGTAACAGAATCAATACAAACACCGACAATTTCATAAAGAATATTACAAATTCCTCTTTTTTTTCTGTTAGGATTATGAAAAAATAAAAGTATGGTAAAATAGACAGGAAGTACCATGCTTTTTTCTGTTATTTTAATTAAAAGGAGCCGCTTTATTATGAGAGAACCATTTAAATATGTGGACGGTATACTGTATTTACAAGCGTGGAAAGAACTTGGAAACATTACTGCTGGATTTACGACAAAAGATGGTGGGATAAGTACGGGCTCCTTTCATGCGATGAATTTAGGATTACATGTGAATGATATCGTGGAGAACGTTCATGAAAACAGACGCATTTTAGCAAATAAGTTACAAAAACCATTAGAAAATTGGATTTGCTCTGAACAAGTTCATGCTCATCATGTTGAAAAAGTAGGGCAACAGGAAAAGGGAAGTGGTGTCTATTCATATGAGGACGGCATTTCAAAAACAGATGGCATTTATACGAGTAATGAAGATGTTCTGTTAACGTCTTGTTACGCGGATTGTGTTCCGCTCTATTTTTATGCACCATCACATGGTATGATGGGACTTGCGCATGCTGGATGGAAAGGCACTGTGCAAGAGATTGCAAAGGAAATGATTCAAAAGTGGAATGCAGAAGGTATTTCAAGTGATGAAATTCATGTTGCAATTGGGCCGTCGATCGGATCTTGTTGTTATGTTGTGGATGATCGTGTATTAACAGCAGCACAGGAAGTAGTTAGGGGTGCTGTTCCTCATCAAAAAATTTCTGACGGGCAGTACGCAATTAATTTAAAAGAAATTAATCGTATATTATGTGTACAAGCAGGCATAAAAGAAGAGCATATTGTAATGTCATCTCTTTGTACAAGCTGTGAAGAGCAACTATTTTTCTCTCATCGTCGTGATCAAGGTAAGACAGGAAGAATGTTGAGTTTCATAGGTTTTAAGGAGGAAGAAAGCAAGTGACAGTACAAGAAAATTTAGTAATTGTAAACGAAGCTATTAAAGAATCTTGCGCTCGAGCTGGACGTTCGTTGCAAGATATTAAACTTGTTGCAGTTACAAAAACTGTAGGGATTGAAAAAACAAACGAAGTAATTGAAGCTGGAGTTATCGATTTAGGTGAAAATAGAAATGAAGGTTTCTTACAGAAATACGAGCATTTCGGTTCAAAAGTTAATTGGCACTTTATTGGCTCATTACAAACGAGAAAAGTAAAAGAAATCATTAATGAAATTGATTATTTACATTCGTTAGATCGTCTTTCACTGGCGAAAGAAATTCAGAAACGTGCTGATAAGAAAGTGAAATGCTTTATTCAAGTGAAAACCTCATCTGAAGAATCGAAGCAAGGATTGGCAATAGAAGAGGTTGTTTCTTTTATTCAAAGTTTGCAAGAATTCGATAAAATTGAAGTGGTTGGACTAATGACGATGGCTCCATTTACAGAAGAAGAGGAAGAAATCAGACGCTGTTTTAAGGAATTACGTATGCTGCAAACAGAGGTGCAGGAGCTAGAGTTATTACATGCGCCATGTAAAGAATTATCAATGGGAATGTCCAACGATTACAAGATTGCAATTGAAGAAGGGGCTACATATATTCGTTTGGGAACGATTTTAGTAGGAAAAGCGTAAAAGGAAGGAGAATCTTATTATGAGTTGGTCAAAAGTAAAATACTTCTTTTTTGATACACCGGAAGAAAAAGAAGCAGCTCAATATGGTTATGAAAAGGAGCAAACAGACATGAAAAAGCAGCAAGATCCACCAGAACAACAAGACGTTACGTTTCCGAAAGCGCAACCGAAGCAAAATGTTGTGAGTATTGAAACAGCAAAACAATCTTCAAAAGTTGTTTTATTAGAACCACGCACATATTCGGAAGCACAAGGGATTGCGGACCACTTAAAAGGTAGACGAGCTGTTGTAATTAATTTGCAGAGAATGTCTACTGATCAAGCGGTACGTATCGTTGACTTTTTAAGTGGTACTGTATACGCTATAGGCGGGGACATTCAAAAAATAGGGCCGAAAACATTTATGTGTACACCTGAAAATGTAGATATTGTTGGTGCGATTTCAGAGTTATTCGGTGAAGAAGAAGAAACAAATATAAAGAGGTGGTAATACGCCATGACAACAGTTTTTATAGTGTTAAGTTATGCTATCGAGATTTACTCGTGGGCACTTATTATTTACATTCTCCTATCATGGTTTCCTGGTGCAAAGGAATCATCTTTTGGAGAGTTCCTGGCACGTATTTGTGAACCGTATTTAGAACCATTCCGCCGCTTTATTCCGCCGCTTGGAATGATTGATATTTCTCCAATCGTTGCGATCTTTGCGTTGAAACTTGCTAAAACTGGTTTGTTCAGTTTATTAAGCTATTTCTTATAGTAAGAAGGTAAATACATGAGCATCTACGAACATTTTAGGCCTGATGAGGAGGTCTTTGTGGATAAAGTGCTAGAGTGGAAGCGAGCGGCGGAGTACCATCAAGTGAAGTTAACGGATTTTCTCGATCCTAGGCAACAACAAATTGTTTCTATGGTAATAGGACAAGGTGATGTTGCTGTGCAATTTGGTGGTGCAACGCCTAATGCAGAGCGTAAAAGAGCACTTATTTATCCAGACTATCTAGAATTAAATGAAGAAGAATTTCAAGTAGAAGTATTAGAAATTGACTATCCTTCCAAGTTTTATACGCTAGAACATAGGCAAATATTAGGTACATTTATGTCTCTTGGTTTAACAAGAGAAAAATGTGGTGATATTTTGCTGCAAGAAAATCGTGCCCAAATTGTAGTTGCGAAAGAAATTGTATCGTATATTGAGATGAACTTACAATCAATAGGGAAAGTAAAAGTCTCTTTAGCGTCAGTGCAAGGAGAACAAATTCTACAGATACATGAAACGTGGGGAGAGAAATCTGGAACGGTTTCTTCACTTCGTTTAGATGTTATGTTAGCTGAAATGTTACATTTATCTAGACAGAAAGTACAACCTTTCATAAAAAATGGTTTAGTAAAAGTCAATTGGAAAACAGTGGAGCAAACTTCTTATGAATGTTATCCAGGAGATGTTTTTTCTGTTAGAGGATATGGCCGAAGTAAATTATTTTCTGTAGAAGGTAGAACAAAACGCGACAAATGGAGAATTTTGTATGGTATACTAAAATGATTGGTTTTTTAGAAGGAAATCCTCCTATTTTGTCGAAGAAAAGATATAATTGAAAGAGGAAATTTAGATAACTACTTGGAGGTGGCGTTGTGCCGTTAACACCATTAGATATTCATAACAAAGAATTTGGTCGCGGATTCCGTGGCTATGATGAAGATCAAGTAAATGAGTTTCTTGATCAAATTATCAAAGATTATGAATTGGTCATTCGTGAGAAAAAAGCTTTAGAAGAAAAAGTTGCGCAGTTAGAAGGGAAGTTAGATCATTTCTCTAATATTGAAGATACGTTAAACAAATCTATCGTTGTTGCACAAGAAGCAGCGGAAGAAGTAAAACGTAATGCGCAAAAAGAAGCGAAATTAATTGTGCGTGAAGCTGAAAAGAATGCTGATCGTATTATTAACGAAGCATTAGTAAAATCAAGAAAAGTTGCTTTTGATATTGAAGAGCTAAAGAAACAAGCGAAAGTATTCCGAACTCGTTTCCGTATGTTATTAGAAACACAGCTTGAGATGTTAAACAACGATGATTGGGATAAACTAATTGAATTAGAAGACGAAGTAGATGAACTGTTGAAAAAAGAAGAAACAGTGTAAGCTTGACGTTTTTCTCATTATTACATATAATTTTAAACAACATATTTATTAAGAAAAACGAAGATAGGGATAAGTACCTTTTCAAACCTTATATAGCGAACTGAGGATGGTGTAAGCTCAGGATAAGGAGATAGTGGGAATATCACCCTGGAGTTCCGCGCTGAACAAATAGAGTAAGCGTAGGCGTGTATTCGCGTTAAGAATATAAAGAGGATTCTATACATATGTATATGATCTACTAGGGTGGTACCGCGGGAGACTTTCTCGTCCCTTTTGGGGATGAGAAGGTCTCTTTTTTATTCCGTTTTTTAAGTATTTCTTTTATACATGTAAGGAGGAATTGAGCATGGAGTACAAAAATACATTACTGATGCCAAAAACAGAGTTCCCAATGCGTGGGAATTTACCAAAACGTGAGCCTGCAATGCAAGAAAAATGGGCTGAAATGAATATTTACGAAAAAGTACAAGAACATACAAAAGGTCGTCCTTTATTTGTATTGCATGATGGACCTCCATATGCGAATGGTGACATTCATATGGGACATGCATTAAATAAAGTATTAAAAGACTTTATTGTTCGTTATAAATCAATGACTGGTTTTAGTGCGCCATATGTTCCGGGATGGGATACGCACGGTTTACCAATTGAACAAGCTTTAACAAATAAAGGTGTAAAACGTAAAGAAATGACAGTTGCTGAGTTCCGTAAGTTATGTGCAGAGTATGCATATGAACAAGTAGAACGTCAACGTGAACAATTTAAGCGTCTAGGTGTACGTGCAGATTGGGATAATCCATATATTACTTTAGAGCCAGCTTATGAAGCACAACAAATTAAAGTGTTTGGTGACATGGCGAAAAAAGGTTATATCTATAAAGGTCAAAAACCAGTTTACTGGTCTCCAACGAGTGAATCTGCTTTAGCGGAAGCTGAAATTGAATATCAAGATAAAAAATCAGCATCTATTTACGTAGCATTCCCTGTAAAAGATGGAAAGAACGTATTAGAAGGTGATGAAAAGTACATCATTTGGACAACAACACCTTGGACATTACCTGCAAACTTAGGTATTTCTGTTCATCCAGAGCTTGAATATAGCATTGTAAAAGTAAATGATGAGAAATATATCATTGCTTCTGAGCTGTTTGAGACAGTTGCAAAAACGTTAGAGTGGGAAAATGCTGAAGTTGTGAAAACAGTAAAAGGTAGCGAACTTGAGTATACAGTTGCAAAACATCCATTCTACGATCGTGATTCATTAGTTATGCTAGGAGATCACGTAACAACAGATGCAGGTACAGGTTGTGTTCATACAGCACCAGGACACGGGGAAGATGACTTCGTTGTTGGTAAAAAGTATGGATTAGAAGTACTTTGCCCAGTCGATGATAAAGGTGTATTAACAAATGAGGCACCTGGATTTGAAGGCTTATTCTATGATAAAGCTAACAAACCAATTACAGAAAAATTAGAAGAAGTAGGCGCGTTACTGAAACTAACATTCATTACACATTCATACCCACATGATTGGAGAACGAAAAAACCAATTATTTTCCGTGCGACAGCACAGTGGTTTGCATCTATTGAAGCATTCCGTAAAGAATTAATAGAAGCTGTAGCAGAAACAAAATGGGTACCAGCATGGGGAGAAACTCGTCTTCATAATATGGTTCGTGACCGTGGTGACTGGTGTATTTCTCGTCAGCGTGCATGGGGTGTGCCAATTCCGGTATTCTATGCTGAGAATGGTGATCCAATTATTACGGATGAAACAATTAACCATGTAGCAGATTTATTCCGTGAACACGGTTCTAACGTATGGTTCGAGCGTGAAGCGAAAGATCTATTACCAGAAGGATTTACACATCCAGGTAGCCCAAATGGTGAATTCCGTAAAGAAACAGACATCATGGATGTATGGTTCGATTCAGGTTCTTCTCACCAAGCGGTATTAGAAGAGCGCGAAGATTTACAGCGTCCAGCTGATTTATATTTAGAAGGATCTGACCAGTATCGTGGTTGGTTTAACTCTTCATTATCAACAGCAGTTGCTGTAACAGGTAAAGCTCCATATAAAGGCGTACTAAGCCACGGTTTCGTACTAGATGGTGAAGGACGTAAAATGAGTAAGTCGATTGGAAACATCGTCGTACCGAAGAAAATCATGGATCAATTAGGCGGAGACATTTTACGCTTATGGGTATCTTCTGTTGACTATCAATCTGACGTACGTATTTCAGATGATATTTTAAAACAAGTAGCAGAAGTGTATCGTAAAATCCGTAACACATTCCGTTTCTTATTAGGAAACTTAGACGACTTTAAGCCAAGTGAAAATGCAGTAGCTGTAGCTGAACTTCGTGAAGTAGATCGTTACATGTTAGTAAAATTAAATGACTTAATTACTAAAGTTAAAGAAGCATATGAGACATACGATTTCGCTGCTGTGTATCATGCAATTCATAACTTCTGTACAATTGATTTAAGTTCATTCTACTTAGACTTTGCAAAAGACATCTTATACATTGAAGGTGCAAACCACGAAGATCGTCGTGCAATTCAAACTGTATTATATGATGTTCTTGTTGCGTTAACGAAACTTGTAACACCAATCTTACCGCACACAGCTGATGAAGTATGGCCATATATTCCAGGCGTAACAGAAGAAAGTGTACAATTAACTGATATGCCAGAAGCTGTACAATTAGATGACGCGGAAGCGTTAAAAACAAAATGGGATGCATTTATGACATTACGTGATGACGTGTTAAAAGCACTAGAAGTAGCTCGTAATGAAAAAGTAATCGGTAAGTCATTAAATGCAAGCATTACGCTATATCCAACTGCAGAAATGAAAGCTATGTTAGAGTCTATTAGCGAAGACTTAAAGCAATTATTCATCGTTTCTGAGTATAAACTTGGTGGTATGATGGATGAAGCGCCAGCAGATGCACCGAAGTATGAACATACAGCGGTTGTTGTTGTTCAAGCAACTGGTGAAACATGTGAACGTTGTTGGGTAGTTTCAGAAACAATTGGTAAAGATGCTGAACATGAAACATTATGTGAGCGTTGTGCAACAGTTGTTAAAGAAAACTATGTAAAATAATAAAAAACTGACTGCTATTGATGCGGTCAGTTTTTTTGTTGATGGTATATCAAGATCACTTTCAGACTCTTTCCTGTGAAGGAAAAATGTGTGTGAGGTAAGCAAATAAATTTCGGACACACTAACTGTACATTACAGCTAGGAGGAATGTACACGTGAATGAAATTTACATGGAAATAAAAGAAGAATTGCAATTGATGAGAAAAGAGTTGCAAGAGAGACTAGCTAAAGAAGTAATGCACAAATATGATGTCGAGTTCAGCCAAGAGCTTGGATATGAAATTAAGGAAGAGATAAAGAAAAAATTGCTATTACATGATATAAAAGAGGATTTAAAGGATGTAGAACGCGCATTATTTAAAATGGAAATAGACATGTATGGTATTTGTGAAGAGACGGGGAGATTAATTTCGACAAAGCAAATGAAGACAATGCCGACTGCCCGTACGATTTATGAATTCTTCTACGAAAAGGTAAATGTATGAATACGCACAACGATATTATATTACCTTTTTTTAATTTATTTTATTCTTCTATAAAGGTTCATTGTGAAAAGGTAGCAGCTATGCTAAAATTTTGAGGTACACTGTCTTTGTGGGGGAAATGAAAATGATATATTATGTAATAGCGTTATTCGTCATTGCTATCGATCAAATATCGAAGTGGTTAATTGTAAAGAACATGGAATTGGGTACGAGTATTCCGATTATCGACAATGTATTATACATAACATCACATCGAAATAGAGGCGCTGCTTGGGGTATTTTAGAAAATAAAATGTGGTTCTTCTACATTATTACAGTTGTTTTTGTAGTGTTTATTGTATTTTATATGAAAAAGTATGCGAAAACAGACAAGCTTCTAGGTATTTCGTTAAGCCTAATTTTGGGCGGGGCAATTGGTAACTTTATTGATCGTGTATTTAGACAAGAAGTAGTGGATTTCATTCACGTGTATATTTTCTCGTACAACTATCCAGTATTCAATATAGCTGATTCAGCATTATGTATTGGTGTTGTATTAATTATTATTCAAACATTATTAGAAGGCAAGAAAGCGAAGGAGTAATTGAATGAGTGAAGTAGTACAAGTAACAGTTGCAGCAGAGCAAAAAAACGAGCGAATTGATAAATTCGTTGCAGGGATAAATAACGAATGGTCACGTACGCAAGTGCAGCAATGGATTAAAGATGACGTTGTGACAGTAAACGGAAAAGCGGTAAAAGGGAATTATAAAGTAAAAGAAGAAGATGAAATTACAGTAACAATTCCTGAACCAGAAGAGTTAGATATTCAACCAGAGGATTTAAATTTAGAAATTTATTATGAAGATGCAGATGTGCTTGTTGTAAATAAGCCACGTGGTATGGTTGTACATCCAGCACCAGGGCATACAAGTGGTACACTTGTAAACGGCCTTATGCACCATTGTACAGACTTATCAGGCATTAACGGTGTAATGCGTCCAGGTATCGTGCATCGTATTGATAAAGATACATCTGGACTATTAATGGTTGCTAAAAATGATATGGCACATGAATCGCTTGTAAATCAGCTTGTAGCAAAAACAGTAACGAGACGTTACAAAGCGATTGTACACGGTGTGATTCCGCATGATAAGGGAACGATTGATGCTCCGATTGCTCGTGATAAGAAAGAGCGTCAAAGTATGACAGTTGATGAAAATGGTAAGAACGCTGTTACGCACTTCCAAGTGTTAGAACGCTTTAAAGACTTTACGCTTGTAGAATGTCGCTTAGAAACGGGACGTACGCACCAAATTCGTGTTCATATGAAATATATTGGCTATCCACTTGCAGGAGATCCGAAGTATGGTCCGAAGAAAACGTTAGATATGAATGGACAAGCACTTCATGCGGGTATTTTAGGCTTTGATCATCCTCGTACTGGTGAATATATTCAGTTTGAGGCACCGATTCCAGAAGTGTTTGAAGACGCATTAAATATTTTACGAAAATAGTATTGACAAATCATAAGAAAACTGAGATACTGACAACAGTTAAATAATGATCCTTTAACACAGCCCCGTGAGGTTGAGAAGGTAACGGTTTGAAATACTTAGGGTATGTTGTACCCTTTTTTCAAAAGTCCTCTCGCACACGCTGAGAGGACTTTTTTTATACCATTACTCTCACGCAAGAAAAAAGCTTGGAGGTGTAGAGCATGCAAGAGAAAGCTGTCGTTTTAGATGACCAAATGATTCGCCGCGCTTTAACACGAATTAGTCATGAAATCGTGGAACGAAATAAAGGTGTCGATAATTGTGTTCTTGTCGGAATTAAAACTCGTGGAATTTTTATTGCACAACGTTTGGCAGAACGAATTGGTCAAATTGAAGGAAAAGAAATGGAAGTTGGAGAGTTAGACATTACGTTATATCGTGATGATTTAACACTACAATCGAAAAATAAAGAACCACTTGTAAAAGGTTCTGATATCCCTGTAGATATTACGAAGAAGAAAGTTATCCTTGTGGATGACGTATTATATACAGGAAGAACAGTTCGAGCAGCAATGGATGCTCTTATGGATTTAGGTAGACCATCTCAAATCCAATTGGCGGTTCTTGTTGATAGAGGTCATCGCGAATTACCAATTCGCGCTGATTATGTAGGGAAGAACATTCCAACATCAAGTGAAGAGCGTATCGAAGTTGATTTGCAAGAGACAGATCAACAAGATCGAGTAAGCATATACGATAAGTAAAGCCCTTTTAAATGTAGTCCTGTGAGGCTGCCAAAGGGTCTTGGCTTTCATATGTCAAATTTGGCATACGAAAGTGTAGGACTCTTTGTGCACAGGCACAAAGAGTTTTTTTATTGCAAAGATTTAAACTGAAGGAGGATGTAACAATGGAACAAAAGCCAGTGTTAGACGTTAATGAAGTACCGAAACCGGGAAAATGGTTATTTTTAAGTATACAACATTTGTTCGCGATGTTTGGATCAACAGTGCTTGTTCCGTTTTTAACAGGATTGAATCCATCAGTAGCATTAATATCAAGTGGATTAGGAACGTTAGCGTTCCTTCTTATAACGAAAGGTCAAGTACCTGCCTATCTAGGATCATCATTCGCCTTTATCGCACCGATTATAACAGCGAAAACGGCAGGTGGACCGGGAGCAGCAATGCTTGGTGGTTTGCTAGCAGGACTTGTGTACATCTTAATCTCACTCGGAATTAAGAAATCAGGATCAGAGTGGATTATGAAATTACTACCACCAATCGTAGTTGGTCCAGTAGTAATGGTAATCGGTCTAGCTTTAGCACATACAGCAGTTAACATGGCGATGAACGGTGCGGATGGCAAATATAGCTTTACACACTTTTCAGTAGCATTAGTAACATTAGCAATTACCATTATATGCTCGATATTTGGAAGAGGATTTTTCAGTATAATACCAGTGTTACTTGGCATTATCGGCGGATATATCTTCGCTTACTTCCAAGGGCTAGTAGACTTAAAGCCGGTAGCTGAGGCAAAATGGTTTGTTGTACCAGATTTCACAGTACCATTTGTAACATATACACCAGAGTTTTCATGGAAGATTGTACTCTTGATGGTACCAGTTGCACTAGTAACCATATCAGAACATATCGGACATCAAATTGTTCTTGGAAATGTTATTAAAAGAGATTTAATTGAAAAACCAGGTTTACACCGTTCAATCTTCGGTGACGGAGTAGCAACATTAATTGCGTCACTAATCGGTGGGCCACCGAATACAACGTATGGTGAAAACATCGGTGTGCTAGCAATTACGAGAGCATACAGTGTATACTTATTCATCGGTTCAGCAGTATTCGCAATCATGTTCGGGTTTATCGGTAAGATTTCTGCACTGATTCATTCGATCCCAACACCAGTTATGGGTGGTGTATCAATCTTACTATTCGGTGTAATCGCATCAAGCGGATTACGCATGATGGTAGATGATAAAACAGATTTAAGTGACAAACGAAACTTAATGATTGCATCAGTAATATTAGTAATCGGTATTGGTGGAGCGGTACTTCACGTAGGAGAATCATTCCAAGTAGAAGGAATGGCACTAGCAGCAATTGTAGGTGTACTGTTAAATCTACTACTACCGGAAACGAAACAAATAAAACAATCTAAGCAGATTGCTTCATAATAATAACCTTTTAATTCAGTCCTGTGAGACCGGAAAGGGTGGCTTCTTTCTTGCACCCTAGTCTCACATGACTAGGGTATTTTTATGCAAAGGTTGTTATAAAAATTCAAAAGTGGTAACATAAAAATCAGAAAGATGAGGGATGACGATGAGCCATTTGTTAACGATGAGTGAATTATCGGAAGTAGAAATTTCAGAAATCCTAAAAGATGCAGAAGATTTTGCGAATGGAAAAGAGAGCAAAACGACAGAGCAAACTTTTGTTGCGAACTTGTTCTTTGAGAATAGTACGAGAACGAGATTTAGCTTTGAAGTTGCTGAGAAGAGATTAGGACTTGATGTTTTAAACTTTTCAGCTGATGCATCTAGCGTACAAAAAGGAGAAACTTTATACGATACGATAAGAACACTAGAATCAATCGGAACAAAAGCAGTGGTCATCCGCCACGAGCAAGATCGCTACTTCGATGAACTAAAAGATCAGGTGAATATTCCAATCTTAAACGCTGGAGATGGATGCGGAAACCACCCAACGCAGTGCCTACTCGATCTTCTTACAATTAAACAAGAGTTTGGAAGATTTGAAGGTTTGAAGATTGCAATAGTAGGAGATGTTCGTCATAGCCGAGTAGCACGTTCTAATGCAGAAGCATTAACGAAGCTTGGTGCAACAATTTACTTTGCAAGTCCAGAAGAGTGGAAAGATGAAGACAACACATTTGGAACATACAAACCATTAGATGAACTTGTTCCAGAAGTTGATGTAATGATGTTACTCCGTGTACAACATGAGCGTCATGATCATTATGAAACAGACATTATGAAAGAATATCATGAGAAACACGGATTAACAGTAGAAAGAGAAAAGCGTATGAAAGAAGGAAGCATTATTATGCATCCAGCTCCTGTAAACCGTGATGTTGAAATTGCAAGTGAACTTGTTGAGTGTGAGCGTTCACGCATATTTAAACAAATGGAAAATGGAGTTTACGTAAGAATGGCTGTACTAAAACGCGCCTTACCAAATGTATTAGGAGGAATGAAACATGAATTATTTGTTTAAAAATGGTCGTTATATGAATGAAGAAGGAAAAATCGTAGCAACGGATCTTCTCGTACAAGACGGTAAAATCGCTAAGGTAGCAGAAAATATTACGGCAGATAATGCTGAAGTAATCGATGTGAACGGAAAGTTAATCGCACCTGGATTAGTAGATGTACACGTACATCTTCGTGAACCAGGTGGTGAACATAAAGAAACAATTGAAACAGGTACACTAGCAGCGGCAAAAGGTGGATTCACTACAATTTGCGCGATGCCAAATACACGCCCGGTACCAGATTGCAGAGAACATATGGAAGACTTGCAAAAACGTATTGAAGAAAAAGCTCATGTTAACGTACTACCATACGGAGCAATTACAGTACGTCAAGCTGGTTCTGAAATGACAGATTTCGAAACATTAAAAGAACTTGGAGCATTTGCTTTCACAGATGACGGCGTAGGCGTACAAGATGCGAGCATGATGTTAGCGGCTATGAAACGTGCAGCAAAATTAGATATGGCAGTAGTTGCGCACTGTGAAGAGAATACGCTTATTAATAAAGGTTGTGTACATGAAGGGAAGTTTTCTGAGAAACACGGATTAAACGGTATCCCATCAGTATGTGAATCTGTACATATTGCAAGGGATATACTGCTTGCTGAAGCAGCAGATTGCCACTATCACGTATGTCATGTAAGTACGAAAGGTTCGGTACGTGTAATCCGTGATGCGAAACGCGCTGGAATTAAAGTAACAGCAGAAGTAACACCGCATCACCTAGTGTTATGTGAAGATGATATCCCATCAGCTGATCCTAACTTTAAAATGAACCCACCGCTTCGTGGAAAAGAAGACCATGCAGCATTAATTGAAGGTTTATTAGATGGAACGATCGATATGATTGCAACTGACCATGCACCGCATACAGCGGAAGAGAAAGCACAAGGAATTGAAAGAGCACCGTTTGGAATTACTGGTTTTGAAACAGCATTCCCGCTTCTATACACAAACCTTGTGAAAAAGGGAGTTATTACGCTAGAACAGTTAATTCAATTCTTAACAGAAAAGCCAGCTGATACATTCGGCTTAGAAGCAGGTCGCCTAAAAGAAGGTAGAGCAGCTGATATTACAATCATTGATTTAGAACAAGAAGAAGAGATTGACCCAACAACATTCTTATCAAAAGGAAAAAATACACCATTCGCAGGTTGGAAATGCCAAGGATGGCCGGTAATGACAATCGTTGGTGGTAAGATCGCATGGCAAAAGGAGAGTGCATTAGTATGAAAAGACAACTTATCTTAGAAGATGGAACAGTATTAATTGGAACAGGTTTCGGAGGCGAAATCGAAAAGTCAGGTGAGGTTGTATTTACAACAGGAATGACTGGATATCAAGAAACATTATCTGATCCATCATATTGCGGTCAAATCGTAACATTCACGTACCCATTAATCGGAAACTACGGCATTAACCGTGACGATTTTGAATCCATTCACCCATCTGTAAATGGTTTAATCGTAAACGAAATTTGTGATCATCCATCAAACTTCCGTAATGAAATTTCGTTAAATGATTACTTGAAAGAAAGAAATATCCCAGGATTAGCAGGGATTGATACGAGAAAATTAACGAGAAAAATTCGTCAATACGGTACATTACGCGGACGCCTTTGTAATATGGATGCAGATGTAGAGTACATTGTAAGTCAATTAAAAGCGACAGTATTTACAGATCATGTAAAACGCGTATCAACGAAAGATCCATACCCAAGCCCAGGTCGTGGTCACCGAGTTGTACTAGTAGACTTCGGTATGAAACATGGTATTTTACGAGAATTAAATAAGCGTGACTGTGATGTAATTGTAGTTCCTTACAACACAACAGCAGAAGAAATTTTACGCCTTAGCCCAGATGGAATTATGTTAAGTAATGGACCTGGAGATCCGAAAGATGTATCAGAAGCAATTGAAATGTTAAAAGACATTATCGGTAAAGTTCCTTTATTCGGAATTTGCCTAGGACATCAATTGTTCGCTCTAGCATCAGGTGCAAATACAAGTAAGTTGAAATTTGGTCACCGTGGTTTAAACCATCCAGTAAAAAATCTTGCAACTGGAAAAGTAGCAATTACATCTCAAAACCACGGATACGCAGTAGAAGAAGAATCAGTTGAAAATACAGATCTTGAAATTACACATGTTGCTTTAAACGATGGAACGGTAGAAGGTCTTCGTCATAAGAAGTTCCCAGCATTTACAGTACAATACCATCCAGAAGCTTCAGCGGGACCAGAAGATGCAAATGATTTATTCGAAGATTTCTTAACAATGATTGAAAACTTCAAGAAAGAAGGGGAAGAGTTATGCCAAAACGCCTAGACATTAACACAATTTTAGTAATCGGATCAGGACCAATTGTAATTGGGCAAGCAGCGGAGTTTGACTACTCTGGTACACAAGCTTGTCAATCTCTTAAAGAGGAAGGTTACAAAGTAATCCTTGTTAACTCTAACCCAGCAACAATTATGACGGATACTGCAACAGCAGATAAAGTATACATCGAGCCATTAACATTAGAATTCGTAAGCCGTATTATTCGTAAAGAACGTCCTGATGCAATCCTACCAACATTAGGTGGTCAAACAGGTTTAAACATGGCTGTTGAACTTGCAAAATCAGGCGTACTTGACGAGTGCGGAGTTGAAATTTTAGGAACAAAATTATCAGCAATCGAGCAAGCGGAAGATCGTGATTTATTCCGTACATTAATGCAAGATTTAAATGAACCAACACCACCAAGTGAAATTATTCATAACCTTGATGAAGCATATGGATTTGTAAATGAAATTGGTTATCCAGTAATCGTTCGACCAGCGTTCACATTAGGAGGAACGGGCGGCGGAATTTGCCATAACGAAGAAGAGCTAATTGAAATCGTAACAAGTGGTTTAAAACATAGTCCAGTAACACAATGTTTATTAGAGAAAAGTATTGCTGGCTGTAAGGAAATTGAATATGAAGTAATGCGTGATTCAAATGATAACGCGATTGTAGTATGTAACATGGAAAACATCGATCCAGTTGGTGTTCACACAGGTGATTCGATTGTAGTAGCACCGAGCCAAACGCTAAGCGACCGTGAATATCAAATGTTACGTAACACTTCATTACGAATTATTCGTGCACTAGGAATTGAAGGTGGATGTAACGTTCAGCTTGCGCTTGATCCATATAGCTTCCAATACTATGTAATCGAAGTAAATCCACGTGTAAGTCGTTCATCTGCACTAGCATCTAAAGCAACTGGATATCCAATTGCGAAATTAGCAGCAAAAATTGCAGTCGGCTTAACGTTAGATGAAATTGTAAACCCAGTAACACAAAAAACTTACGCTTGCTTCGAGCCAGCGTTAGACTATGTTGTTTCAAAAATTCCACGTTGGCCGTTTGATAAGTTTGAATCAGCGAACAGAACGCTTGGAACACAAATGAAAGCAACTGGTGAAGTTATGTCGATCGGACGTAACTTAGAAGAATCATTACTAAAAGCAGTTCGTTCTTTAGAGCTTGGCATTTATCACTTAGAATTAGACCACTTAAAAGAACTTGATAAAGAAACAATGAAAAAACGTATCATTAAAGCGGATGATGAACGACTGTTTATTGTAGCAGAAGCAATTCGCCAAGGTGTAACGAAAGAAGAAATCAATGAATGGTGTGAAATGGACTTCTTCTTCTTACAAAAAGTTGAAAACATCGTAAATATGGAACGTGAAGTAAAAGCGAATGTAGGAAATATAGAAGTACTACAAACTGCAAAAGAAATGGGCTTCAGCGATCACTACATTGCAGCAGCTTGGAACAAAACGGAGCGCGAAATTTACGATATGCGTAAAGAAAATAATATGATGCCAGTATTCAAAATGGTAGATACTTGTGCGGCAGAGTTTGAATCTGCAACGCCATATTACTACAGCACATATGCGGACGAAAATGAATCGATTGTAACAGATCGTAAGAGTGTAGTAGTTCTAGGATCTGGTCCGATCCGAATTGGTCAAGGTGTTGAGTTTGATTACGCAACAGTTCACTCAGTATGGGCAATTAAAGAAGCTGGATATGAAGCAATTATCATTAACAACAACCCAGAAACAGTTTCAACAGACTTCAGTATTTCTGACAAATTATACTTTGAACCATTAACGATTGAAGATGTAATGCACATTATCGATTTAGAAAAACCAGAAGGTGTTATCGTTCAGTTCGGTGGACAAACGGCAATTAACTTAGCAGCGAAACTAGAAGAACACGGTGTGAAAATTTTAGGAACATCACTTGAAGACTTAGACCGTGCAGAAGATCGTGATAAATTCGAAGCTGCTTTAACAAAACTTGGCATCCCGCAACCAGTTGGTAAAACAGCAACGACTGTAGAACAAGCGGTAGCAATCGCAGAAGAAATTGGTTACCCAGTATTAGTAAGACCATCTTACGTACTAGGTGGACGTGCAATGGAAATCGTATATCGTCAAGAAGAACTGCTGCACTACATGAAAAATGCAGTTAAAGTTCATGCAGATCACCCAGTATTAATCGACCGTTACATGGTTGGTAAAGAAATTGAAGTAGATGCAATTTCGGATGGTGAGAATGTATTCATTCCAGGTATTATGGAACATATTGAACGCGCTGGAGTTCACTCTGGTGACTCAATTGGAGTATATCCACCACAAAGTTTATCTGAAAAACTAAAAGAACAAATCATTGAACATACAATTGCACTTGGAAAAGGATTAAACATTGTTGGATTACTAAATATCCAGTTTGTAGTATTCAAAGATCAAGTGTACGTAATTGAAGTAAATCCACGTGCAAGCCGTACAGTACCGTTCTTAAGTAAAATTACAGGCGTACCGATGGCGAATGTTGCAACGAAAGTTATTTTAGGGCAAGACCTAGTAGAGCAAGGATACGGAACTGGCTATCACCCAGAAGAGAAAGAAGTATATGTAAAAGCTCCGGTATTCTCATTCGCGAAACTACGCTCAGTTGATACAACATTAGGACCTGAAATGAAATCAACAGGGGAAGTAATGGGTAAAGACTTAACGCTTGAAAAAGCATTATATAAAGGATTAGTTGCTTCTGGAATTAACATCCCAACGCACGGCTCAGTAATCATTACTGTAGCTGATAAAGATAAAGAAGAAGCGATGGAAATTGCAAAACGTTTCCACGAAATCGGCTATAACTTATTAGCAACAGCTGGAACAGCACAATCATTAGAAGAGCAAAATATCCCAGTACAAGTTGTAAACAAAATTGATTCTGAAGACTACAACTTACTAGATATTATCCGTCAAGGAAAAGCACAGTTTGTAATTAACACATTAACAAAAGGTAAACAACCAGCGCGTGATGGTTTCCGCATTCGCCGTGAATCAGTAGAAAATGGTGTGGCTTGCTTAACATCACTTGATACAACGAGAGCAATCTTACGAGTATTAGAATCTATGACATTCTCAGCTCATTCAATGAAAGAAATTACGCAAACAAAGCGTCACGAGGTGGTACATGCATGATGCAAAAGCAAAATATGATCGTCGTTAATCAAAAAGAAATCGCAAAAAATATTTACGAATTAGTGCTTCAAGGAACGTTAGTACAGCAAATGAACGAACCAGGGCAGTTTGTACACATTAAGGTAGCAGAGGGCATTGCGCCCCTTCTGCGCCGCCCAATTAGTATTTGTAATGTAGATCAAGAGAAGAACGAATTTACAATGCTATATCGTGCCGAAGGACAAGGGACAAAAACATTAGCAACTAGAAAACAAGGTGAAATGGTAGATGTACTAGGACCATTAGGACACGGTTTTCCTGTAGAAGAAGCAGAAGCTGGTCAAACAGCTTTACTAGTAGGCGGGGGAATTGGTGTACCACCACTTTATGAATTATCACAGCGCCTCGTTGCAAAAGGTGTACGTGTTATTCACATCTTAGGCTTTCAAACGAAAGATGTAGTTTTCTATGAAGAAAAATTTGCAGAACTTGGTGATACGTACGTTGCAACAGTAGACGGTACACACGGTACAAAAGGATTTGTCACAGATGTAATTGATAATTACGGAATTGACTTTGATATTCTTTATTCATGTGGTCCGTTAGCGATGCTTCGTGCATTAGAAGGACGTTACAAAGAGAAAAAAGCCTATATTTCATTAGAAGAACGTATGGGCTGTGGTATTGGAGCTTGTTTCGCATGTGTATGCCACTTACAAGAAGATCCAAGTGGACATTCTTACAAGAAGGTGTGTAGCGACGGACCAGTATTTCCAATCGGGGAGGTTGTACTATGAACAGATTGCAAGTTGAATTACCAGGATTATCATTAAAAAATCCAATTATACCGGCATCTGGATGCTTTGGGTTTGGTCGTGAATATGCACAGTTTTACGATTTAAGTGTATTAGGATCAATCATGATTAAAGCGACGACAGAACAACCACGTTATGGAAATCCGACGCCTCGTGTTGCTGAAACACCAGGCGGCATGCTAAATGCAATCGGACTTCAAAACCCGGGATTAGACAAAGTAATGAATTCGGAATTACCATGGTTAGAACAATTTGACCTTCCAATTATTGCAAACGTTGCAGGCTCACAAGCTGAGGATTACGTAGCGGTTGCGAAGGAAATTTCTAAAGCGCCTAATGTCCATGCACTAGAATTAAATATTTCTTGTCCGAACGTAAAAACAGGTGGTATCGCCTTTGGTACAAATCCTGAAATTGCTGCTGATTTAACGAAGCGAGTAAAAGAGGTTTCTGAAGTACCTGTATACGTGAAGTTGTCACCGAACGTGGCAAACATTGTGGAAATTGCAAAAGCGATTGAAAATGCAGGTGCAGATGGTTTAACGATGATTAATACATTGCTTGGTATGCGTCTAGATTTAAAAACAGCTAAACCAATTTTAGCAAACCGTACAGGTGGATTATCAGGTCCTGCGATTAAGCCAGTAGCAATTCGTATGGTACATGAAGTAAGCCAAGCGGTAAACATTCCGATTATCGGAATGGGTGGTATTGAGACAGCGGAAGATGTAATTGAATTCTTCTATGCTGGCGCAAGCGCAGTTGCAGTAGGTACAGCGAACTTTATTGATCCGTTCGTATGTCCGACAATTATTGAAGAGTTACCAGCATTACTAGATGAATTAGGATTTGATCACATTTCGGAATGTCAAGGAAGGAGCTGGAAGCAAACATGTCACAGTCGTTAATCGTTGCATTAGATTTTCCAGGGAAACAAGATGTAGAACAATTCTTGCGCCACTTTGAAGGGGAAGAGTTATTTGTCAAAGTTGGTATGGAGTTATTTTACAAAGAAGGCCCTGCGATTATTACGTACTTAAAAGAAAAAGGACATAAGATTTTTCTAGATTTAAAACTTCATGATATTCCGAATACAGTAAAAAGCGCTATGCGTAGCCTAGCTAGTCTAGATGTTGATATGGTAAATGTTCATGCTGCAGGGGGAAGCAGTATGATGAAAGCTGCGATTGAGGGATTAGAGGAAGGTAAGCAAGAAGGAAAAGAGAGACCGATTTGTATTGCAGTTACACAACTAACAAGCACTTCGGAAGCTATGATGAAAAAAGAGATCGGCATTGAGAAAACGTTAGAAGAAGCGGTTGCTCATTATGCAAAACTAACGAAAGAAAGTGGACTGGATGGCGTTGTTTGTTCAACACTTGAAGTTCCAAAATTACGTGAAGTATGCGGAAATGAATTTGTAACAGTAACACCGGGGATTCGTCTTGCAAGCGATGATGTAAATGACCAGGTGCGCGTAGCAACACCGAAACGTGCGAGGGAACTTGGCTCAAGCTACATCGTAGTTGGACGTAGTATTACAAAAGCAGAAAATCCGCTTGAAGCGTATAAAACAGTAAAACAACAGTGGGAAGGTGTAACAGTATGAAAAAAGAAATCGCATCGCATTTATTAGAAATTGGAGCAGTATTTTTACAACCGAACGATCCATTCACATGGTCTTCAGGTATGAAATCACCAATTTATTGTGATAACCGTTTAACTTTATCTTATCCAAAAGTACGTCAAGCGATTGCAGCTGGATTAGAAGAGTTAATTAAAGAGCACTTCCCAACTGTAGAAGTTATTGCAGGAACTGCAACTGCTGGTATTGCGCACGCTGCATGGGTAAGTGATCGTATGGATTTACCAATGTGCTACGTACGTAGTAAAGCAAAAGGTCACGGTAAAGGGAATCAAATCGAAGGAAAAGCTGAAAAAGGTCAAAAAGTTGTAGTAGTAGAAGACTTAATTTCAACTGGCGGCAGTGCAATTACATGTGTAGAAGCACTTCGCGAAGCTGGCTGTGAAGTATTAGGAATCGTATCAATCTTCACATACGAGCTTGAAGCAGGAAAAGAAAAACTAGAGGCAGCTAACGTAGCATCATACTCTTTAAGCGACTACAGTGCATTAACTGAAGTAGCGGCAGAAAAAGGTATGATCGGACAAGCTGAAACGAAAAAATTACAAGAGTGGCGTAAAAATCCAGCTAACGAAGCTTGGATCACAGCGTAACACGAAAAAAACGACCGCGGGGGAACGCGGTCGTTTTTTATATCATTGTTAAAACTTCAAGTAAAGTTCCATCAATATCAAAGAAAATCATATTACAATCTCCTTAACTACTTAGCGCTTTCTGCAAGCTCATATCCTCTTACAAACAATAAAGTCATATAAGAAACAATAAATGAGAAGATGCTGTACATGCCAACCCAAAAGAAAAATTTTGGAGTAAAGGCGATAACACCTATTATTAAAAAACTAGCAAACGTTACAATCGGCATTACGTAATACGTTTTCGTCTTGCGCGTTCCAATAACAGAAACGATAAAGATAAGTAATGGACAAATTAATAAGACGAAAATCAATTCATTCATAGGTATGTCCCCTTTTCTAATTGCAGTAATCTGTTTCTCGTAAACGTTTTGAAATAATTACTCTCCTAATATAATTTCGCTAAGTAATAACGAATCCCTCTTGAAAACTGATAATTCATGATGAATTTTACAAGCAAAAAACGTAAGCAAGAGAACACTTGCTTACGTTATAGAATAAACATCGCAACGATCGTGGTGACAATTAAACCGATAACAACCGGTAAAAAGTTTCGGCGTGCAAGTTCAAATGGATCGACTTTACAAATCGCAGCAGCAGGAATAAGTGCCCAAGGAATTAACGTCCCGCCTCCGGTCCATATAGCTGCAATTTGCCCGAGTGCTGTTAATGTAGCTGTTCCATGGCCAAGTGCTGTTCCAAAAAGATTGGCAATGGAACCAGCAAGTGATATACCTGAAAAACCTGATCCATCTAAGCCGGTAATGACACCAACGATGGTTAATGTCCCTGCCGATACATATTGATTTAAAGGAACAGTTTGAGATAAAGCGATGCCTAAGTCGTTAATGATTCCGTGTGAACCTTTCGGTAAATAGTCCCCGATAATTTTTACAAATCCACTATCTCCTAAATAAAAGAGTGCAGCGATAGGAATAACTGGTCCGAAAATTTTAAAGCCAAATTGGAGCCCTTCTATGAAATAATCGGTCGTTTTATTCAGTCCATTTCCTTTGTAGGCGATGAGGGAAATGATGATAATCATAATAACAGTCGTTCCGCCGATAAGTGCAGTTGCGTCGCTTCCTTGTAATTTAAATTGAATCATGCAAAGGATATCAATGATATATATGATAGGGATACAAATAGCGAGCCATTTTTTTATGCGAGAAGATAATGAAGTGAGCGTTTTAGAAGACTCAGTTGATGGAATAGCTTCTTGTATAGATAAGCCTGTATGAAACTCTTTTCGTAAGAAGAAAAAAGCGACAGAAGTTGTCACAATGCCCATAACGATAACGAGTGGAACACTTGCAGATACGATGCTGGAAACAGGGAGACCAGCCGCGTCTGCAGTTAATTTCGGTGCACCTTGAATAACGAAGTCTCCAGATAAGGCGATGCCGTGTCCAAATAAGTTCATAGCAATTGCAACCCCAATTGGAGGAAGGCCGACACGTACAGCAACCGGTAATAAAATAGCTCCCATTAAGGCGACAGCTGGAGAAGGCCAAAAGAAGAAAGAAATGGTCATCATTAAAAGGCCGATAATCCAGTAGGCGAGTGTAGGTGTACGAATCATTTTTGTAAATGGTGAAATCATCGTATCATTTATGCCAGTATGAACGAGTAAATTGCTCATTGATACGATAATGGAGATGATTAATATAGTTGGTAATAGCTCAGTAATGGCGTAAATGAAACTTTGAAAAATTCCGCTAATGGCAAGAGGGATAGAACTTGTTGCAGTTAATGCTAATAAAAAGATAAAAACGATACAAATGATAGTCGTATCTTTTCGGAGAATAAAAAAGGTAATAATAGTGAGTAAACAAATAATGTAGAGAGCGTGTAATAGCGTTAATTCAACTCCCATAACATTCACATCCTTTAGGCATTCGTGTAGTGTATTGTATGAAAGCAGTGAAAGTATGTGAGTATAGGAAAAAGAAAAAATGAAATTTCATGTACTGTAATGGTAAGAATGATAAATGGGTGTTACAATACAAAAAATCCTAAAAATGGAATTGAAGGAGAACTTATGCGCAAAAAAATTGGGTTTTGGGGATTTACCATATCTTGTAGTCTATTAATCACTTTAAATTTGTTTACAAACAATGAATGGATCAGTATCATACCTGTTTTCGGCTTTGTTTTTATACTGTTATATAACTGGGATGATATGAAACAATATAGTAAGAAAAGTATCGGAATTATGATAGGTGTCATTGTTGTTTGCTCATTTTTCGTAGGGTTTATTTTAATAGAAGGGCAGAAACAAATAGAGAAAACGTCTATTTTTCAAGAATGGATGTCGTCTGCAAAAGGTCTTTATATTGTAATTATAGCTGTTATTTTTCTAAGAATTATTATAAGCATAGCAAGTTACGTATTAAAGGAGAAGTAGAATGGGGGAGTACGAATGAGAGAGAAAATAGGATATTATGGTGTGCTCGTTTGTTTACTATTATCAGTTATTTCAGGACAATTCCTTAACAGTGACTGGGTACCAGCTATATTATGTATAGGAGTATTGATTTTTGCATCTATGTATCGTTGGAATGAATGGAAAGCATATAGCCGAAAAAAGAAATTTGTTTTCAGTATCGAGTTTGTCATTATTATTAGCACAATTCCGTTTTTGCTATTGAAAGGAAATGAGATAATAGATGGAATTGTAATGTTTTAAGGGTGGTTATTTATTGCGAAAATGCTGTATTTAATATGTATATTAATGTCGGTAGTGGTAATCGTTAAAAAAGTAAACGAAAAGTTATTCGTTAATGAATAAAAGAAAATGCCACCTTATTCGGTGGCATTTTTTTCTATGATTTCAACAAGGAATAACAATTAGTTCCCGATTTGATTTTGTAATAACTTCATAGCCTTCTTTTGTAATGACGATATCGTCTTCAATTCTACAACCGCCCCAGTTCGGAATGTAAATACCAGGTTCAACTGTAACAACCATACCTTCTTCTAAAGTAGCCGTACTTTCTTGAGATAAGCGAAGAGGTTCATGTATTTCTAACCCAAGACCGTGCCCAGTAGAGTGGCCAAAGTATTGACCGTATCCATGTTCTGTAATGTAATCCCTCGTTATATCATCGATACTTTTCGCAGTTTCTCCAGGCTTAATCGCTTCAGTCCCACGTTTTAACGCTTCTCGTACAACATTGTATATTTTTTTGAATTCTTCCGATGGTTCCCCTATTGCTACAGTACGTGTTATATCGGAACAATATCCGTCGTAAAGTGCACCGAAGTCTAATGTAACGATATCCCCTCGTTCGATTATTTTATTTGATGCAACTCCATGGGGAAGTGAAGAACGAACGCCTGAGGCTACAATGATTTGGAATGAAGAAGATGTAGCCCCTTTTTTTCGCATGAAAAATTCTAATTCATCTCGTACAGCATTTTCACTTATTCCTGGTTTTAGAAACGTAAGAATGTGGTGAAATGCTTCGTCCGCGATATTAGCTGCAATTTTCATTGTTTCTATTTCAGGCGTGTCTTTAATGATACGAATATTTTCGATAATTTCGCACACTTGAATCATTTCCGCCTGTACGTATTTTTGCAAGTTTTTATATTGTTGCAATGTCATGTTGTTTTCTTCAATTCCAAGTTTTTGAATGTTTAATTTCGATACTTGATGTGCAATTTCTTTTTCTAAATTTCCTTTATGCATAATAATTTCAGCATCTTTTATTTGTGATTTCGCTTGATCTACATAGCGGAAATCAGTGATAAAAACAGCTTGATCGGCAGAGATTAAGACGACGCCAGCGCTACCTGTAAAGCCTGTTGCATATTGACGGTTTTCTTTCTTTGTAATAAGTAACCCGTCGATTCCGTAATTATGTAGTTGTTTTTGGATGTTAGTTATTCTTATATTCATTTTAATTCCTCCTTTTTACATTAATAAAGCAAGAATTGTGCCAATATATTTATTTAGAA